>DASSXK010000690.1:0-13349 GCA_035703945.1 Ktedonobacteraceae bacterium
CTGAGGTAGGTATGGATGGGACTCTGGCAATCAGTGTTCGTCGCATATTCCATATTTCTGATACGATGGTGGCTCTCTGGGTGAGTCATGATGCCGGGCGTTCCTGGAAGCAAACTGGTACACTCCCTCCACAGGCTGGTACTTTCTTGCTCACGACTCCTCAGCGAGGCGCTTCCTGGCCCTCTCAAACAGCGCCATTCTATGCCCTGGCAGGGGAGCAGTTACCCTCCAATCTGTACAGACTTCAGGTGTTCGAGAGCACGAATGGGCGGCAATGGTCCACACTGCCGCCCCTTTCGGTGCCACATGCAAGCACAGCACGACCCGGTCTTGTCCAATCTTTGAGTGTCACCAACGATGGCCATCTCCTCGCTTTTGGTGTCAATCCTGAGATCGGCGTGCCAACCACCAATCACGCTGGTCAGTCAATGCATACATTTTGGCTTTGGAGTTGGAATCCTCAGACAGCCAGTTGGCAGGTTCTCTCATCTACGCTTAATCACGTGGCAGATGAAGGATGTGGGCTGTGTTGGAATGGACAGCTCTCCAAAAATGGAGATCAGACACGTATCCTCTCTGTCTATCATTTGCAAGACACAGGCAATTTCTTTAGCGTGAAGCTTCCTGATCTCGCGTGACCCAATGTCTCTATTTGAGGTAGGACTGTAATCAACCGAATAAGCTGGAAATTCCAGCCAATGTGGATGTGCATCACTTTACGCTGAGGAAAGACAAAGGGTTCCAGAGGTATGCCTCTTCGGGTATTCCCGTTCTTCAAGGAGAGAAATATCCATGACAACATCAATAGCTGGGCAGCAATTTGATCCTGATGAAAAACATCACTCCATGACCGAATTGAGCAAACCAGCCACATAGCGTGCGAAAAACTCAGGTCTTTTTTGCTGGAACTGATTCAAGGGAGTCAGCAAACCCACCGGTATCCCCAGATCGATCGAACGATTCAGAGCACCCAGACCTTCCTGGTCAAAGCCGAGTGAAATTTCAATCATCCCGATCCAAAAATAAATTTCCCAGCGAGTCGATTCCAAAATATTCACCTGCTCCAGAATATACAGCGCCTCTTCAGACTTCCCCTGAAGCCATAAGGCAATCCCCCGGCAGATGAACGCACAGTAATGTTGCGACTCAATTTCCGAGACCGCTTGCAGGTGCTCGATCAAAGCCTCATCTGGCTGAGTAAAGCACAGTTCCACCCAGGCCAGCAGCAATCCAAACAAGCAGCTCTCTTGAGAAAGCTCCCAGGATCGAGCAATGTCGGTACGGGCCTGCGACAAATTGCCCAATCCAAGTTGAGCCATCGCCCGGCTGCCATAAGCCCCCCAAAATCCTGGAGCCAGCGAAACTGCCTGCTCGGCATCCTGCAAAGCCTTTTGATAATCTTGTAGAGCGCAATAAGAAAGGCTTCGATTAACAAGTGGAGTAGCTTTAAAGCTTACAACACCCTGCTTCAGTGGCAAATACGCGCCTCGCACAGGCAGCGCAAGGGCATTGCTAAAGGCTTTTACAGCTTGCTCATACTCACGAGAAGCAAAATAGATATCTCCCAGCATGCTCTTGACAACGATAGAACGAGGTTTGATAGCATTGGCTGCCTCCCAATCCTCACGCGCATGAGCCAGATCTTTGAGTTTCAGATAGGCCAGGGAACGACCCAACAATGCAGGATAATATCTGGGTTTAAGCGCCAGAGCCTGGTTATAGTCCTGAATCGCCAGGTCATACTCATGCATCCGTATGTAAGCCGTGCCACGGTTATTGTAGGCAAGCAGGAGATCCGGCTTAAGATGTAAAGCCCTGTTTAAATCTTGCAGTGCTTGAGCATATTCTTGCATATAGATGAACAGCGTGCCACGACTCAGATAGAGCCGCACAGATTTAGGATTTAAAATAATCGCATAATCGAAATCCTGCCTGGCATGGTCGTACATGCCGCGCCGCAAATAGATCAGACCCCGATTGTTATAATAGAAAGCCGATTTGGGAGCAATTTTCAAACCAACGCTATAAAAGGTAATAGGATGTCTGAAGCGGAAATATGCCAGCAAAAAAACAAACAAATAGAGTACCGCCAATATGATTGAGGTAACCGTAGAATTGTTCAGACCATTGCTAACATAGAACAACAAACTGATAAGAGCCGCTGATAGAAGAATAATGACGAACAATAAACGGATAAAACTCGCCAGACTAAACATAAATATCAATCTCATCGCTCTGTCCTTACATAAAACAAGAAGGGACAATCAACCATCACATCTTGAGAGATGCAATTACAAGGCCGCTTTGCCTGTCTGCTGAAATTTGGCACCAGCGATCCAGGCTGAAGCTTTCCAGCGCTGCCTGCCTGGAAAGCGTTCAGTAGGCGCGAGAGCGCCGTTGCGAAGTGTTTTTTCATGGCTAGCGAATTGAATGGTTTATTGCGAGGATATTTGGCTAAACTCTAGAATATTGTAACATATGAGACATATTGATCAATGGAAAGCGGATAAAATATAGAGCAAATTAACCAGAAAAACATAGATTTACTCCATCTTTTATGAATAAACGCAAAAAATACTATGATTTATCACTCAACAATCATAGCAAGCACCTCAGCCTCTTCTGCTAAATATCTTTAAATAAAGAAATCTTCATTGCTTAGAATAATTACATAGTGCAGAAAATCCCAAAAACACATCAGCAAAAGGCAAATCGCTATGAAAGAAACCCCCAAGCGGATGAATGGTTTTAAAGCAAAAACTGCATAGTTTATTTTTTATATTTTTTTATAAAACAAGCAGTACTATATGATAATAGCTGACTTGATAATTCAGAAAATATATGCTACACCTGATAATCAAGCTTCAAGGAGTGATTCACAAAAGATCTTTAGCGACAATTAGAATATTTTCGGGCATAAAAGACCGAAAACCAGCGTAAGCGCCAATGATCTTCACCCTGAAGAGAAGCCTCCAAAACTGTTAATGTAACGGAAATCTACAAGCTGTGAATTCTCGCTGCACCAATGTTGATGCACGTTCACCAGAGGAGGAGAATATGCCAGGTAACAGATGCGTAGTGTATGTCGAACCCGGAAAAGTCAAAGTCGAAAAAATTGACTATCCAAAACTTGAACTCCCCGAGCAGCATCGTAAATGTGAACATGGGGTTATTCTGAAAGTTGTCGCCACCAACATTTGCGGAAGCGACCAGCACATGGTCCGTGGCCGCACAACCGCTCCAAAAGGTCAGACCCTGGGCCACGAAATCACAGGTGAAGTGATTGAGCTTGGCCGGGATGTGGAATTCATCAAAAAGGGTGATCTGGTCTCCGTCCCATTTAATATCGCTTGTGGACGCTGCCAGATGTGTAAAGCAGGCAATACAGGTGTGTGTCTGAATGTTAATCCGGCCCGACCTGGTGCGGCCTATGGCTACGTCGATATGGGCGGCTGGGTTGGCGGACAGGCCGAGTACGTGATGGTTCCTTACGCCGATTGGAATCTCTTGCGATTCCCAGATAAAGCCCAGGCGATGGAGAAAATCAAAGATCTGACAATGCTCTCAGATATTTTCCCAACCGGCTATCACGGCGTCTTTTCGGCTGGCGTCACCACTGGCTCAAGCGTCTACATCGCTGGAGCGGGTCCGGTAGGACTGGCCGCCGCTGCCTCGGCCCATCTGCTGGGAGCCGCAGTGGTCATCGTCGGCGATATGAATGAGGCACGTTTGAAGCAAGCCCGCAGCTTTGGCTGTGAAACCGTTGATCTCTCAAGGCCAGGTAGCCTTGAAGACAAGATCGCCAATATAATGGGAGAGCCGCTGGTAGACGCCGCTGTTGACTGCGTCGGCTTCGAGGCCAGAGGCCATGGAGCAGGCGCAACAGAAGCCCCTGCCACAGTCTTAAACGACATCATGGGCATCACGCGGGTCGCGGGAAAACTTGGTATCCCAGGTCTCTACGTGACCGGCGATCCCGGCGGCATCGATGAACATGCCAAAGTTGGTCGCTTAGGCGTCCAGATTGGCCTGGGCTGGGCGAAGTCATTGAGCTTCACGACCGGCCAGACACCCGTGATGCGCTACCATCGGCAGTTGATGAATGCCATCCTGAACGACAAAGTCAAGATTGCCAAAGCGGTCAACGCGACCGTCATTTCATTGGACGAGGCCCCGCAAGGCTATCAAGATTTTGATAAAGGCGTGGCAAAAAAGTTCGTCTTGAATCCGCATGAGTTGATTAAAGCCTGACACCCTTTAGTTCGTACAGGCAGGTACCATATCCCTTTCATGGTACCTGCCTGGTGCGGTCTTCCTCCTCTAATTAGCTTCTTCACATCTTCTCCGGAATGAAAAAGGCAAACTCCAGGTTTTTAAGTCGAAGGCAATAGCTTATAACAAAAGCCCCAACCCACGTAAAAAGACCCATACCTATACATATCCTAGCCCATATGATACTATTTGGTTACATAGCGTAAACAATGACCTGAGCATAACACCTTGTGTCGTATACGTTGAGTAACTGGCAGCATAGAGTGCAAAAGCATGCGTCAGGATAATCACAAATAGTAGAAAAGCGTACCATGCCATACGCTTCGGAGATTTTTTTGATGAATGCTTCACCCCTACAGCCAGACATCACGTTACATCTCACTGAAACAAATAACGACTGCATCAAGCTCTTAAATCTGCAAGGGAAGCTTATCTACATGAACCAGGGCGGACAGAAGGCGATGGAAATCGATGATTTCTCTAGCTGCCTTTTGAATCCCTGGCTTGATTTCTGGTCCGGTAAGGAAAAGGAAGAAGCACACGAGGCCCTCAGCGCAGCCATCGATGGCCGTGTCGCGACCTTTGAAGCGTTCTGCCCAACCCTCAAAGGGACCCCCAAATGGTGGAATGTGACGGTTTCTCCCATCTATAGCGATAGCGGAGAAATTAAAAATATTCTTTCGATCTCACGAGATATTACGGCCCAAAGAAAGACCCAGCTTGAGCGCGATGAGCTCATGAAACAGCTTGAAACTGAGCACAAAAGACTTGAGCTTGCACAGGCAGCCGGCCATATCGGCACGTTCGAATGGGATCTCATCAATGATACGATGATCTGGTCAGACGAAACCTGGGCACTCTACGGGCTTACCTCAGATGACACAAACGCTCCCGCTCCCGATTGGATCACGATGGTTCACCCCGCTGATCGGTCTGAGATAGAAAAAGTCCGACTGCAAGCCACGCCAAGTGATGACAAATTACATGGCACGTTTCGTGTAATCTGGCCCAGCGGAAGCATCCATTGGCTCCAGTTCAACGCTCAGGTTCTGATAGATGAACAAACTCAATCGCACAGAATGATCGGCGTCCAGCAGGATATAAGCGAGCAAAAAGCTCTTGAGCAGCGCAAAGACAGTTTTATCGGTCTGGCAGGCCATGAATTGCGCACCCCGCTCACCAGCATCAAAGGAAACGCTCAACTGGCACAGCGCCAGTTGAAACGCCTAAAAAAGCAAACCGATCTCGCAGCAAGCAATGAGATTATTGAGAAGCTGGAAACATTCCTGGAACGGATCGAGCGGCTGACCGCCGTTCAGAATCGCCTGGTCAGCGATCTGCTTGATGTATCACGCATCCAAACCGATAAACTGGACCTGCAATTGGAACCAGCGAATATCGTTCAGGCAGTGCGTGATGCTACGGCTGATATTCAACAGACCAATCCTGACCGCTCAATCACATTGGAACTTCCCGCAGAGGAAAGCATCATCATCAATATCGACGCCAATCGTATTCAGCAGGTCCTCGGCAACTACCTGACAAACGCTCTGAAGTTCTCAGAGGCAGACAAACCTATTAAAGTGCAGCTTGTACATCTCAAGGATTCAGTCAGGGTCTGCGTGCAAGATGAGGGACCCGGCCTTTCGCAGCTAGAGCAGCAGCAGGTCTGGGAGCGTTTCCATCAATCCCCCGATATCCAGCTACAACCTGGGGCCACTAAGGGACTGGGACTGGGACTCTATATCTGTCAGACAATCATTCAACAGAGTGGCGGCCAGATCGGTGTGAAAAGTAAAAAGGGTCAAGGGTCAACCTTCTGGTTTTCTCTGCCACTTAACCATACGATCTAAGCCACCAGCAAGCAAGCTAAATCAGAGAGTGAGCTGCCAGGAAAGCCAGCGCACTCACCCTTTGATGGCGTAAGGCGACTCTTGCCATTGTTGAATAATCGAAAGCACCTCGCCACAAATCCCCAGGCATAAATAATGGCGATGAAGTGCCATCCGCCCCCCACCACTCATCAAGGGACTTCGCAGGTACTTCAACTGATCCAGCAAAACGATAATCCCTTCCGACAGAAAAATCGGGCTGAATAGCGACCAGTGCTCTTTAATCAGATTGCGCAGATGTGTAATCTCGCTGTAATCCAAAAGATGAGTGCTCGCTCTATTGTCATCAGGCTGCATTTCCTGGGCCGCCTCGCGGCGATCCACCAGTGAAAGATAGGTAGATTCATCCATGAGTGGCGAAGGCTGCTCCGGCACAAACATATCCCACTCAGAACCATAGCTGCGGCTCATTAATCGGGAAACCAGGAGGCGCAACGAGGCTTCAGTCGCCAGAATACACTCACGGGTCTGTTCAATAGAATAAGGGAACTCCGACATTGTACGTTTATCTTCTTTCACATCCTCAACTACAAACCTTCTTGGGAGAAGTACAGGGGAAGTTTGCTTCCCCTGACAGAACGCGGATTCTCCCTGGCTAATTCATAAATGAGCCGCCATTCACGCTGAAATTTTGGCCCGTGATATAACTCGCCGCCGGCGAAAGCAAGAAACTCACCATTGTCGCAATCTCCTCTGGCTGTCCGATGCGTTTCAGGGGAATCGACTGCTCGTGCTTTTCTAAGGAGGCTGGATCATCTAAATCGAAGCGTTCGGTCGTTTCGCCCGTTTTGATCAGACCAGGCAAGATACAATTGACGTGAATTTTGGGGCCCAGTTCCAGCGCGAGGCACTTTGTCATCACCAGCACGCCAGCTTTGGAGGCACAGTAGTTCAAGCCGTTTTTACGGCCTGTAATGCCAGTTGAAGCAGACAGATTCAGGATAATCCCTTCGCCGGGCTGTTGCTGCATCACGACCGAAGCCGCCTGAGAGCACAAAAAGACGCTCTTCATATTGCTATCCACGACCCGATCCCAATCCTCATCGCTCAACTGATGCAGCGGCTTATCGATATTGAGGCCCGCGTTGTTGATCAAGACGTCAAGCGAGCCGAACCTTTCGGTTGTCGCTGACATCATCGCCTCAACCTCACTGCGACGGGAGACATCGCCCTTAAAGAGCATTACATTTGAGGTTAGTTGCTTGCAGGTATCGAGGGTCTCCTGCGCGGTTCTATCGTCAGAAAAGTAATTTAAGACCAGATTATAGTTCTGTTTTGCCAGTTCAAGGGCCATCGCCTTGCCCAGCCCCTTGATCCCACCTGTAATGATGACCGTTCGTTTTGCTGTTTGAGACATTACATAATTTCCTTTGTCAGAATAATCAGCTTCATTATGCCATATTTGTGAAGCGTGTTTGGGACAAAAAGAACCGGGGGACGATACGAATGTCCCCCGGCTCGGATAGTTCGCGCTTAGAACCTCTTTATTTTCGCCTATGCCTCTTCAGCGGCTTTCTCGCTCATCTCGGCTTCGATACGCTTCTTCCAGATACTGGCAGTGCTATTCGAACATCCGATACGCCTGGCAATCATCGTTGTAGTGAGTCCAGGCTCCTGAGCTAACAGCTCGCGAATTTGCGGTCCACGATTAACCTGAAGTCCTTTATCCACGGCCGAAAGAGGGCCTGTGCTGGCAAAACCCTGTAGCTCGCCCGTATTTTCAGACACCAGAGGCTGTGTGAACAAATTCGGTCCTGTATTCCCCAGATCCGCATTAGCCCAATGCCCAGCATCCCAGCCAGGCAGAGACGCTGGAGCCTGTTTCATATGATCGACCTTCGTCGATATAGCTTCCATCCGATCTAACATCTCCTGAAGCATCTCAGTCGAAACAGCAGGAGCGGGAACGGAGTTGGAAGTTGCCTCAGGCAACACGGCTATTTTCTGATCCAGGGTAGCGATCTGCGTCTGAAGGGCTTGCAAAGCCGTCTGGGAAATTTCTTCAGGCGCGACAGGTATTTCACGTCGGGCTGGTCGCAGGGCTCCTGAAATAAACGTCAGGAGGAACGAAAGACCTGCGCGTTCCCACAGGAGAATACGCTGGTCGATCCCCATCGCTTGGAGGGCCACATTAATCGAGGAACCATTGCTACTGACATAGCCAAAAACAGCATGTGTCTGCACGCCGACAAAACCCAGCACAGCCGCCAGCAGAACCATACCAGTAAAGGCTCCCCACTTCCCGGCGCGGGCAGAGGTAATCGAACGATATCCCAGGCTCAACACCTGGAAGTCCAATCCAACAGCCTGTGTGATACTCCAGAAAACAATCAGCGAGGTACCCACCATACCGGCCCGACCAATAGCGCCATCGGTAAAAATAAAGGAGGTTGCAATCAAGGCACCTATTGCCAGAAAGGGGCCTGAAATAATATGTAAAACATCCTCAAATGTTGTTACCCACTCGGTCAAACGATTAGTAAGGTCGCCGTAACCTTGAATCGGGACCTGTAATACCCTCATATCCATATCTCTCTTTCCAAAGTGAAAGGGCAATAGAAGCTATAATGCATTACTCGATTGAGGCATTTACAGCCATTAGACATATCTGCTTCCCATGTACTGCCCCTCCGCTCAGGGGTATAGAATATATTTCTGGCAATAATAGCGCAATAACCAAGCAGAGGGGCAGAAGAATAAAACTCTCGATTCCAGGGACAGACATAAAAAAGCTAACGATCCATACAAGGAATCGTCAGCCCTACAAATCCCAATGAATATAGTATATTACAAACGGCACCTTTGATGGTAAGAATGCGGAAATCTTCCTATTGCAACAGGACCGACGGGCCAGCCCATTTAGCAAATTTTTATCCAGACACAGCCATCAAAGCGCGACACAGCATTAACGAGCAAAAACTTCCTGAATATCAACCCCGGCCTCAGATGCCAGGATTCGGAAATGCCGGGCGTGGGGAATTTTCGCCTGCATCGCGGCGACAACACGATCGAGGCGTTTACCAATCTCTTCATCGCTGACACCAGGCTGTCCACCACAATTATTGATATGCGCCTGCCAGCCAAAAATAGTCGCACCATGTGCAATGGCGTATTCTTCGCCAACCACATTTGCCGGAGTTACCGCTGCTCCTCCTGCGTATGATTCGTGCCAGTAATTGGTGGCCTTCAATCCTGTCGCCCGCTCAAATGCTTCACGCGTGGCAGCAACGAAACGGCGGTCCATGCAGGTTCTTAAAAAACCAAGCGTATTCTCATCGGTTGAGCTCATCAAGTATCTGCCTTTCTATTACATAGATCTTCAGATCTAAACAATCAGGTCTGCTTTCCCTACTTAGTTGAGAAGTCCACTATCCCGTAGTTCAGAACTCTGCTATTGTTACAGATCTCTTCAGGGGCGTCAATAACAGGAAGTGACTGAATCGCAATGGAGAGAAGATGGTCATATAGACCCTGACAATGTTGAAGAGTTCCCTAATTACAACTATACTTAAGCGTTCATCACAATCGGTGAAAGAGATAATAGAAGCATAACAGGTGTCAAAGGCTGCTTATCGACCATAAAATCTCCCACAAATAACCGCTGGCATCTGTCATAGATACATGTAACCTACAAGGGAACCACAGGTAGGAAGGCTATCCATTCTCTTACACCTATGATGGACTTGAACTATAACCTCAGTGCTGATTTGTGCTTTGATCATTTCCTGTAGCTTGCTCATAACAATTTTCACGCGAATGCGGGCAATAATGGGGTTTTAAATTCTGCATACCCCTGTGATGACGATGCAGACAACTTCAAATTAAGGAAGGAACCCAACAATGAACGAAAGTGAAACCCTGCATACAGAGCTACTGAATCGGCTTGCCGCAACCCCAATGAAGATAGTACGCCTGGTTGCAGGATTAACGGCTCAGCAACTTCAAACCGCCCCAGCAAGCGGGGGATGGGCCCCGCGAGAAATACTGGCTCATTTACGGGCCTCAGATGATATTCTGACGTCTCGCATTCAGATGCTGCTGACGCGAGATAATCCACCGATCTACGCTTTCGATGAGCGGCGCTGGGCTGAACTTGCTGGCTATGCCTCACACAATTTCCATACGTCTTTGACATTGTTTACCCTTCGCCGGGATGAGATTATTAAGATTTTGGAGCAGCTCCCCGCTGAAGCCTGGGAACGTGTCGGAACGCATGAGATCAATGGTCCGTTCTCACTGACAAGTTTACTTGAGAAGATTGCAAGGCATGAAGAAGAACACTGTATTCAACTCGAACAATTCGCGGCAACATATTTATAACGCTTAGGTTATTTCGCTATCTAAGCGAAATGCTACCATATTTTGCAAGGTAGAGTTACAGGTTGAGAGTTGTGCGGACAGGATGACGTATAATGGAGAAAATGGACAATCCGGCGTGTCTATTTTCTCTATACGTCAAATAATTGCCAGCCTTTCACTTCGTTGACTGAATGCGCTCCAGAAGCCAGGAGCATTCTTGCCCGAAGCGATCCAGGCTGAAGCTTTCCAGAGATCCCTGATGAGAAAGCATTCAGTAGGCGCGGGAGCGCCGTTGCGAAGTGTCTTGTAATAATTGCCGATGAAAGGTACTGTATCTTCACATGCCCACCTACCAAACACTCCTCTTTGATCTGGATGGCACACTCACCGATCCCAAGCCTGGCATCACAAGGTCTGTCCAATACGCGCTTGAGCACATGGGCATCGATGAACCTGACCTCGAACGATTAATCCCTTTTATCGGTCCACCACTCACTGAATCATTCGAACACTATTATGGCTTTGGCTCTTCAAAAGCTCGCAAAGCAATCCACTTCTATCGAGAATACTTTGCAAGTACCGGTCTATACGAGAACGCGGTCTATCCTGGCATACCTGAACTGCTCGCTGGCTTACAACAACAAGGGCTTTTGTTGATTATCGCCACATCCAAACCCACGACCTTCGCGCAACAGATTTTAGAGTATTTCCAGCTTGAGCACTATTTCACGCTGATCGTCGGTAGCAACCTTGATAATACACGTACTTCAAAAACAGAGATTATTGCGCATATCCTTAATGAATATCCCCACCGTTCCAAACAAACAACCGTGATGGTTGGCGATCGCAAACACGACATCATTGGCGCCCAAAACAATCAGATCGACTCGATTGCTGTCTGCTATGGATATGGCTCACAGGCCGAACTGGAGCGGGCTAATGCCACCCATTTTGTGCAGACTGTCAATGATTTAAGCCAATTGCTCCAGGGCTAAAAGACCTTATCCTTCAAAGCTCTTCGACTATAGCTGTTTTCATCGAATTAATCACATCATGTATCGTTACAAAAAGAGGATTGCGCTTGAGTTTTCTCCTGTGGAATTTGTAGGATTATTCAGTATAATTTCTGCATGACCGGTAATTTAGTGTATCCAACTTACCGATCTTATCGTAATAGTTGTAAGTAAAATCGGCACATCTACTATTCAGGAAGGATATATAAATGTGCCGATAAAACCATTAGGCGGCAAAAGGCGACTTCTGTTAGAAGAGGACAGTGAGTTCAAAGATCGCTTCTGAAAACAAACGGGCATTTGAGAATGAGGAGAAGTTGAAATGGACGTGCCGACCAGTAAGCAAAAAATAGTACGTAAGGATTCGGAGCTGCACACCAAACAGCGTTCGAATGAGCAGGCACTCAGTCCTGCCCCGATAAAGCTGCCCGCGCCAGAAAATCTCACGGCAGAATCTGGAACAGGGCAGGTAACACTACGCTGGCAAACGGTGCCAGGAGCAGTTGGCTATCTGGTGCTACGTAGCAAATCTCCTACTAGCCCATTCACACAGATTGATCATGGTGGCGGAGATGTGTTGGCGGTGCCGGGCCCCCCTTACGTCGATACAACTGGTATCCCCGGCCAAAGGTACTGCTACACCGTCACAGCGATCTCTGATACGCAATCCACGCAAAGCGAACATGCCAGCATCGTAAAAGCTGGTTCCCTTGAATATGCCGCCAAATCGATAACGCTGCACGTCAAGGCCCGTACAGTGGATGGGCTGCTTAAACCTATCTGGCATATGCTTGGCTCCGATCATCTTTCACAAATTTTCTATGACAAAGACAGGCATGGCAATCAGATCGGGAGTGATTTTGAGGAAGCCCTGCGACTGGCAAGCACTGAACTTGGAGCAACCCACATCCGAGCCCACGCGATTCTGAACGACGAACAAGGGGTCTATAAAGAAGTTTCGGGGAAACCACACTACGATTTCACGGCGATTGATCGCATCTATGATCATCTGCTTCAAATCGGTCTACAACCAATTGTCGAACTCTCCTTTATGCCGCATGATCTGGCGGCCCGCCCCAATGAGACAGTATTCACAGGGGGGATTATCTCTCCTCCTCGCGACTGGCAGCGCTGGGGCGAGTTGAATCAGCGCCTTGCAGAGCATCTCGTACAACGATACGGGATCGAAGAGGTCAGCAAATGGGGCTTTGAGATCTGGAACGAAGCCAATCTTGAAGCATTCTGGACTGGTACGCAGGCGGATTATTTCAAGCTGTACGATATCGCGGCCCGCGCCATCAAAGCAGTGGACACGCGGCTCCGGGTCGGAGGTCCCTCCACAGCGGCGGCCGAATGGATCAGCGATTTCCTGGACTTTGTTCAACATGAGCACGTACCACTCGATTTTATCTCCACCCATACCTATGGCAATTTTCCCCTGGACATCAAGCAAGCACTGGAGACACGGGGAATGTACGGCATCAAAACCTGGTGGACTGCATGGGGCATCACACCAACACATTTCGCAGAAATTAACGATTCCGCCTTTGCCGCCCCATTTGTGCTGCATGGGATGAAGAGTGCCCAGGGACGAGTGGATGCCCTGGCCAACTGGGCTATCAGCGATCATTGTGATGAGTTGGGGCGTCCTCCACGCCTGCTGCATGGAGGGTCTGGTCTACTGACAGTTGGGAATCTACGCAAACCACGCTATTGGGCGCTGGCGCTGGCGGAATCGCTGGATACGCAGCTCATAAAAATTGAGATAGATGGAGACGGGGCCAGGTCTATGGTTGATGCCTGGGCAAGTCGTAAGCCCAATGGCACGGTCGATCTGCTTATCTGGAACGGCACGCTTAATCAATCCAAATTC
>DASSXK010000753.1:0-3398 GCA_035703945.1 Ktedonobacteraceae bacterium
TTAAGGATGCTCATAACCAGGTGTTTGCAGGTAGCGACGTAAATATGCGGAGATGGAAAGGTGAGCTTTTAAGCCGACCCCAGATTGGGAAGGAGTAAGAGGAGCAGCGCCGCTCCACCAGCCTGGAAGATGTTATCGTTATTGGACATGTCGATTGAACCCGCCACCTGTTTGCTCTTGCTGAAGACGGTCCCATCCTCGCTTATGCTGCCAATAGGATCGTCTTCGGTGCTTGTAATGAGACCCTCTTCATCGATATTGCCAACCATGCGGCCGTAGCCATCAATGACCGTGCCATCTTCGCTGACATCGCCAATTTTGTAATCGTCGTTATTGGTGACGGTGCCATACTGATTGATCTGACCGAGCTTGCGATGGTCGCTGTCATAAACGTTCATCGGCTTCCCCTTTCGAAGAGTCCCGGGAACTTTGTCTGGACCGGACTGACAGGTTCAACAAATCAGGAGTAGCGAATTGTCTTTCGATAACAAACTGTCGCACATAATCGTACCTTTTTGGATGAACATCCGTCAATCGCCCTGATCAGGTCGAGCGCGAGAGGAGGAGTCCCGCGATAAGCATCTCGACCGGGCGGCGGGCATCGTAGCGCGGGTCGTTGTCGGCACCAACGCCGATGCCGCGCATCAGTTTGTAAGCATTAATATCGGCGCTGATCTCGCCAGCTTCGCTGGCTGCCCCGCTTCTTCGTCGATCGTGGTTATCGCTTCATTCTCTCCCTCACACAGCAACTTGACAAACGGAACGACGTTCCATATAATCTTAATCGGAGCAGCGCTCCACTTGCTTGGTATGCCATTACAAGGCTTGCTATTACAAAACACTTCGCAAGCGCATTCAGTTAGCGAAGTGAATGGCTTGCCATTTTTTCAGGAACCTGCTTGACCGTTTCTGGAGGAAGCGTTTGGCTTATCGTCTCAAAGAAAGGGACATTAATAATGGAAATTCGTGACAAGGTCGTTCTGATTACTGGAGCATCCGCTGGTATCGGCTTAGCCACCGTACGCCGCTTTGCCGCTGCTGGCGCTAAATTAGCACTGGTAGCTCGATCTGCCGATGTACTCAATCAACTTGCCGAGGAATTGCAGAGCCAGGGAAGCGACGCTATCGCTCTACCCGCTGACGTGAGCGATCCGAAGCAAGTTCGACGAGTCATCGAGGAGACAGTGCGTCACTTTGGTCGCCTGGATGTGCTCATCAATAACGTAGGACAAGCGGCCATTGGCACGATCGCTGATCTCAATCCTGATGACTTCCGCAAGATCGTTGATGTCAATGTGTTTGGACCATTAGCAGCTATGCAAGCTGTGATCCCCTTCATGCGAGAGCAAGAGGGGGGACTGATCATCAATATCAGTTCGGTGGTATCCAAGATGAATATTGCTGGATTGGCAGCCTATGCCGCGACCAAAGCCGCTTTGAACATGCTTTCCGATACGGCACGAGTTGAATTAGCCTCAGAGCATATCCGGGTGATTACCGTCTATCCGCGTTCAACCGCAACAGATTTTGGCAAAAACGCTCTGGGCAATCAGGGCGCTCGCCAGCAGCGACAAGGTTCTCCCATTTCTGCTGATACTCCTGAATTGGTCGCAGATAAAATCCTGGATGCAGCTTTACATGAGCCAGATGAACAATATATGGATTAATGCGCTTTTGCTGCTCTTGCACATGGGGTGCGCGGAGCATTTTTGCCTGCTGGACGCGCTCATGATTTTCGATAGATAAATCCGGCTAGAGCTACGGACCCGTTCTAGCGGGTCCGTAGACCCCTTTGCAAACAGTTGAACACTTGCAAGATGAGAAAGAGAGAACAGATGAATAACCAATTACACTTCGGCATTCAAGCTCCGCAACAGCATATCAGCTACGAACGACTCCTTGAGATCTGGTTAGAGGCCGACCGTGAACCCCTCATTGACCATATGTGGCTCTTCGACCACTTTATGCCTTTGAGTGGAGATACAGATGGTTCCTGTTTTGAAAGCTGGACCTTGCTCGCAGCACTTGCCGCACAGACAAAGCGGGTACGTCTGGGACATCTGGTCACAGGCAATACGTATCGTCATCCTACCATTCTGGCCAGACAAGCCGTCACAGTGGATCATATCTCGCGAGGGAGGCTCAATTTTGGTATAGGAGCTGCCTGGCATGAACGAGAGCATCAGGGCTATGGCCTGGCCTTTCCGAGCGCTGCCGAACGAGTCAGACGGCTCGATGAAGCCTGCCAGGTCATCCGGCAGCTTTGGACGCAGACCACCCCGAGCTTTGACGGTCGTTACTATCAATTACACCAGGCCCATAGTGAACCGAAGCCTCAGCAAATGCCCTTTCCTCCGATCTTCATTGCCGCAGGAGGCGACCACATGCTTGGGGTCACTGCCAAACATGCGAATGTGTGGTGTTCCACATCTCAAACAGCCGAGGAGTTTCGCGAGAAGAACGCTCGTCTGACGCAGCGCTGTGAAGCTATCGGGCGTAACCCCAGCACGCTTGAACGCTTAGCCTCCTTTCTGATCCATCCGGCTGATACGACTTTTCGTCAGGCTCGTGAGACGGCACAAAGCTTTATTGAGGCCGGGGCAACCCATATTGTCTTGAATATTGCTGCATTCTACCAACAGGAAGAGGTCATCCCACGTCTGCTGAATGAAGTCATCAAACCGCTCAAACAGAGCGATGAACGGCATTCGGCTTGAAACGATTTTGATCTCCTTTGACGAGTCCCAGGAACTTTGTCTGGATCGGATCAAACTAGCCTGGACTATTCGGGTCGGGCCTGGTTGGCTGCCCGATAGATTGGTAGAACCCTGTAATGATGGATGCTTTTGCCATGGCGGGTGTTTTGCTGAGGAGGGTTGCTGATTCTGATAGCTTGGTATTGTTAAGGGTAGCCCAGTGGTTTTGAGGGTCGATAAAGCTCATCAGGTCGATCAGGGCGTGTTGGATCAGAAGCAGTCGCTTTAAGCTGGTTTGCTTCGTTTGTTGGTTACTGGCCAAGAGTTCGCGGACCTTCTTTTCGAGCGCCGCGATACACGGAGGAGGGTCCTTTTCCAAAAGCTTCTTAAAATCTGAGTAGCCGAGGCAGGTGTAAAGATCTTCATCTGATGGGGGTGATGAAGCTAGCATGTTCTCTCCGATCTCACGCTGCTCCAGATAAAAAATTTGTAGACCAGGCAGGCCATCCGAGAAGCTTCGCCCAACGACGCTGAGGTAGTTCATCAGTTTATAATAGTCCAGCATAGCGGCCTTGCGGCGCAAGATTTCTTGCCAGGCAAAGAATTGGGCAATCAGGAATGTTGTGCTTGTGATGTAGTAACTCTCCTGCCCGATCTCTTTCAGATAGCCTATATCGTTTCTGGTTAAGATATCGTGGACCC
>DASSXK010000757.1:0-3608 GCA_035703945.1 Ktedonobacteraceae bacterium
CTGCCCTCAAACTCCTGCCAGGGAAGCTACGCCTCCCTGGACCCACTGACGTATTAAAATTATTATGAATATTTATTAACAATAGTAGGATAGCGGACTATGCCAAAAGATCAGTATCCTGTCACCCCGGCGATTCGTGCCCTGCGTGCGAAGCAGGTCAGCTTTGTCCCTCATCTTTATGATTATGAAGAACATGGGGGCACGCACCACGCCGCCACCGAGCTACAGATCCCCGAACACGCCGTCATCAAAACGCTGATCATGCAGACCGATGAGCGCAAGCCGCTGGTGATCCTGATGCACGGCGATCGCGAGGTTTCAACCAAACAACTGGCACGTGTGATCAATGTTAAACAGGTAACACCTGTTGATCCGGCACTGGCGAATAAACTTACCGGCTACCAGGTTGGAGGAATCAGTCCTTTGGGCACGCGCAGTACGCTTGCTGTCTATGCCGAAGCCACAATCATGCAGCTTGAAAGGCTCTACATCAATGGCGGCAAACGCGGCTTCCTGATTGAGATCACGCCCGATGGCCTGAAAGCGGCGTTGGAGATTCAAGAGGTCTCAGTGGCGCTATAGGTTGCTTCTATAGGGATATGCTGACAGGTCCTCAATCAATGGGAGCAGTGGATTATTGACGATAGGAAGGATTGATTCAATGGAGGGACAGACCGCGCTGGTACTCGCTGCGCAAAATGGCGATCAGATGGCATTTAACAGGCTGGTGGAACCGTATCAGCGTGAGCTGCTTGTGCATTGCTACCGAATGTTGGGATCGCTCAACGATGCCGAAGACCTCGTGCAAGAGACGCTGATACGAGCATGGGAGAAACGTGCAAGCCTTAGCAATCCGGGATCGTACCGGGCCTGGTTGTATCGAATCGCCACCAATCTTTGCCTGAATACACTGGCCCGCACGCCTCGACGATCCTTGCCAACGGAGACGTATCCGCAAACCGATCCAACACGTCCCGGCCCATCCGCACTGCGAGAACCGATCTGGCTGGAACCTTTTCCCGATGAACTGCTCGCCGATCAGGGCAGCGATCCGCAGGACCGCGCACTTCAGCACGAACATATCTCGCTGGCCTTCCTGATGGCACTCCAACACTTAACACCAACACAGAGGGCGATTCTGCTCCTACGCGAAGTATTGGAGTGGCCAGCAGCCGAGGTGGCCGAATGGCTCAATCTTTCCGTCCCCGCCGTGAATAGCGCCCTGCAACGTGCGCGACAGGCCTTGCAACAGATTCAGCAGGGAAAAGAGGCTCCCGCTCCCTCACGAGGATTCGACATCAATGCCCTGCTTAACCGCTATGTGGCGCTGTGGGAGCAAGCAGACATTCCGGGATTCGTAGCACTGCTGCGAGAAGACGCCTGGTTTACAATGCCACCACGACCTATCTGGTTCCAGGGACGAGCGGACATTGCTACGATGCTCCAAACAAGCATCTTTATGCCCGGCAGAAAACGCCGCCTGCTCCCAACACGTGCCAATGGCAGCCCGGCATTCGGACTCTATCAGCAAGAGGCAGGAACAGACGGCTATCAACTCCTGGGCCTGATCGTCCTGGGTATAGCAGGCGAGCAGATTGGAAACCTCGTGGCATTTCTGGACCCGGCCAGCCTCTCAGCCTTTGCTCTGCCGCCTACCTTCCCTGGCTCATCGCTTTCTCCCAGGATCAATTCAGATGTCAAAGAATAATCGAACGTTCAGCATGACACAGGGAAATCAGTCGATAACACTACCTGCTGAAGAATTGACAATCGCGCCGGTGATGGTTCGCGCCACATCCGAGGCCAGGAAAGCTGCCAAGCGGGCCGTATCATCAACAGTAGGCAGAAGCTTTAGCAGGGATCGTTGCTCAAACATAGACACCACTTGCTCTTTTGAGAGAGAAAGCGCACGTATGGTGTTTTCAATCGATTGCTGAATCGTTCTGGTATCCGGCATCGCTCCGGAACGAATCCCAACGACGCGGACGCCAGCGGGTCCCAATTCGACAGCGAGGCAGCGCAAAAGCGATTCCATTGCGCCAAAGGCAGCGGCGATCGCAGAGGCGTTCGGAAAACCCTTCACGGGAATGGCAGTCAAAAACAGAATAACCCCCGAATGCTGCTTGACCATATGCTGGGCAGCGGCCCGAGATGTGATGAACTGCGATTGGGCCAGGGTCGTCATTGGCAACATGAACTGCTCAAGCGGAAGTTTCAGCGTTTCGGTCGCGTTGCCATAGTCCTTAGCCTGGGGACCGGTCACATTGATGACAATATCAATGCTGCCCGCCTCCTTAGCAACACGATCGAGATAGGCCTGGACGGCCTGCTCATCGAGTACATCGACCCGGGCGGCATAGGCAGTTCCGCCGCTCTGGTGAATATCCTGGGCAACCTGCTCAACGCCTGCCGAATTGCGACCCGAAAGATAGACGTTGGCCCCCTGGGCGGCAAACTCTTTGGCCAGGGCTGTTCCAACGGCCCCAGCAGCACCCAAAATGACAGCATTCTTCTGTGTCAGAAGTGATGTGTGAGAAGTATTCATCTGTGTATTTCCTTCTGAAAGAGCCTCGCTCACTCAAGCACCTTGCCTGGTGAGGGTTCAATCACCTTTCAGATATAAGACACAGGATTGAGGCAAAACTCATCGCTAAGACGAATATTCGTTCAAATTAGTGGACGCTATTTTTTCTGTATTTTCTTCTTCCGCTAACCAAAGAAAAGAGGGTAAAGTAGTTAGAGGGTAAGATGGATCGAGGCTTGATAGGCAGCCTGGATGCGAACATTGTCCTCGGCCAGAATAACGTTAAAAGCCTGGACGGCTTCGGCCCTGCTTTCTTCGCCCCAATCATTCCTGAAGCATACGTTGTGGGTACACTCAATCAGATCTTGAACGACTCGTTCCCAGAGGAAATAAGTAAGGGCCACCCAATCGATCTCGACGTGTCCATAGCCCTGGAAGAACGCTTCAGCGTGTGGCGGGCTGACAAAGAGGAAATCGCGCTCTTTGGGGGCCAGCCTCACCTCATCCCAATCGATTACAAAGATCTGACCCGCTTGATTCCGAATCAGATTTCTTGCATGGAGGTCGCCATGACAGATGACGCAGGGCGATGGTCGCGACTGAAGCATTCCCGCTAGCTTTTCCAGGGAAGTCAGCGTGGTATGAATTATGGACTGATGCGCTACCCAGGAGGAGCGAAGTGCCCACACTGAGGTCCCCTGGTCCTGAAGGTGGCCAGGTTGAGTTTCGAAGGCACGTACCCATCGAACGTACTCCGTCGGATCAAAGGTCTCCTTACGCAGAGAGGCAAAGTCACCAGGCGAAAACTGGACCTGATGAATTTGTTGGAAGATGCTTCCCACCTGCTTCCACTGCTCGTTCGTCATTCCTGTCAAACTACTCTCCCCGGAAATCCAGGGGTAGACGATTACGGTCCAATCCGAGAGTTGGACCCACAATGTACCGCTGCGGGTGAGAATGGGAGCCACAACCGCTGCAATCCCTTGATCCCTGAGGTAGCGTGGAATCAGGCATCGGGGTTCATAGAGCGGCCGAGACGTAACTTTGAGCGCATAGACTGTTCCCTGCTCGCTTTCCACGCGAT
>DASSXK010000126.1:0-2828 GCA_035703945.1 Ktedonobacteraceae bacterium
GGGGTGAGAGCTTAAATCGTTCTCACCCCGTTTTTTTTATATTGCTTACCCGCTTTCGTTGCCGGCTACTTCTTTAGTTTGTCTGGTTTAAGAAAAACTCATCGCGATAGAGTCACAAAAATATGGTAAACTTCTCAATATCACTAGAAACAAGACCGACCTGCCATGAAAAGACAATTTGCGAATTGCATGGCTATCACTTGTTGCGCTGCGAGGGTTTTACATTCCGACGATGGAAAGGATTTGCCGCGAGATGAAAGAGGCGATACGCAGCAATAGCTCGAACAACCCTTCTCGACGAAGTCGCCTGATAGGTACCCGTCGAAAGCTTGCTTCTACCTGCTCGGTTTGTACGCGCCCCACCTGGTTTGACGCTGTGCCCTTGATGGAGCCCGAAAACGTTCCTGAGCCACGACAATCCTGGAACCTGTGCCAGGATTGTTACCGGATGCTTGTTGAAGAGATGCGACGTTCTCCTATTCGTTCTCCTCTACGTTTGCGAGTTGCGATGGGTATTGTTGCTGCTGAACGATGGCCCAAGGCCTATTTGACTGAAAATATAGCGGCCTCTAATGACCAGAAGCGGATCGTATTTATTGCCTGGGTATTTGTAGCTGCGATGCTTGTGCACCTGACGTTGATTGTCGTAATAGCCTACTTGACGCGCGTGTAAACATTATTGGAAGCTCCCAGGGTTGAAAACTGAACTCTATTGCTATATCCGAATGTCCTGCACTGATGCACGTACCTTGACCCCTTTTGTTAGAATAGGTAATATCACGATCAAGCCTGTACAGATCAGAAGGGATCATTGGTATGGATTTCGCCGCAGGCGATGTGACCAACACGGACGCTGATGGTTGGTGGAATGCACAGAGCACTTCAGATTTTGACGGCCTCATTTCTCCTGTCCAGACGTCGCTACAAGAACAGAAAAATATTTTAGCTACCGCTTTTGCCCAGGATTACTGCATGCTTGCAGATATCGCTGCGAATATGCGGAGCGGCTTTGTGCTACTTAATCAGCGCGAGCTGGTCACATATTCCAATGCCAAGGCCGAACGCCTGCTTAAGGTTGGAGAAGGGGCGCAGAGTTCTGCCCGTACAGGCGTGGATGTACGCCAGCGCCTCCTTTCATTGGTTGCTGATCCGGATTATGTGCGTAATGAGTTGGATCGCGTCTGGGTGCAGCCGGAGATTGAAAGTTCCGTTGATCTGGCCCTGGCCGATGCTGTCGTACGCTGGTTGCGTGTTCGCTCTTTCCCGGTCTATGATCAGCCTGGCAACCTGCTTGGTCGTGGTATCTTTCTGGACGATATTACGTTGGAACGTTCCTCTTTGCAGTCGCGCGGCGAGACGCTGGCCCTGGCGGCCCATGAATTGAAGACCCCTCTGGCTGTGATTAAAGGCTGTGCGACGACTCTGCTTGGTAACTCCGCCCGTTGGGACCCCGCGATTCAACGCGAGATGTTGCAGATGATCGATAGCCATACCGATCGCCTCTATGAGATTTTGAATACCCTGCTGGATGTCTGGCGGCTCGACGGGGGCGTACAAAACCTTCGCCTGTCGCAGATTCAGATCCAGGATCTGCTTTCACAATTGGTGGCACGCTGGCAGAAGGCTTCACCTCGACATTTTTTCTTGCTGAAGTTCCCGCCCCAGGTTGCATCTGTGATGTGTGATGCTGGGCGGCTGGAACAGGCTTTTAATCAGTTATTGAATAACGCCGTTACGTATTCGCCCGATGGAGGCACGATTCGCGTGCAAGTGGAGCAAAACGAGGCTGAACTGCGAATTAGCATCTCTGATGAGGGGATTGGGATTCCTTCCGAGGGTCTCGATCGGATCTTTGATCGCTTTTATCGGATTGAGCAGGGCGAAAACGAGATCCCTGAACGCAGCGGTCTGGGACTTGCTATCGCTCGTTCGGTGTTGGCTGCCCACGGTGGTCGCATCTGGGCTGACTCACAGGGCATTGGCCAGGGGGCGAGCTTCTACTGTGTCTTGCCGACTATGCCACAGGCGGCCTTAATTCAGCAGACTGGCCCTCTGCCTGCGCTACTGAGCGGGTCTGCATCTGAGCCTGTTCGGGCTGGAACGAGGCCGTTGACCTCTAAAAACAAACATGCGACTGTCGTAATCGCTGAGACAGATGCTCGCCTGGTGCGCTATCTGCGTGCCAACCTTGAGGAGCAGCGTTATAAGGTCAATACTGTTGGACATGGTGTTCATTTCTTGCGCCAGTTCGATCTGGGTGAGCCGGATCTGATTTTGCTGGCGACCCATCTCAGCGATATGAGTGGGATTGAATTGCTGCAACAGGTGAGGGAATTTTCGACGGTTCCGGTGATTATGCTGTGCAATCCTGAGGATGAGGACGAGCGCATCCATCTGCTGGATCTTGGGGCCGATGATCTGGTTTCGAAGCCCTTTAATATTGATGAACTCCAGGCTCGTATACGGGCGCTGTTGCGTCGTCGGGCCACGGTTGCTGGACAGGCTCCCGCGCCAACGATCTTTTCTTCCGGCGACTTGACGATAGATTTCGCCCAGCGCCAGGTTTTTGTGCAGGGTCGGCCTGTGCAGTTGAGTCGGACGGAATACAAGCTGTTGCAGACGCTTGCTCAGAATGCCGGTATGGTGGTGACGCATGAGCTGCTGCTGGAGAAGGTCTGGGGGCCAGAATATAATCGCGAGGTCGATTTTATCTGGGTCTATATCAGCCGCTTGCGACGGAAGATTGAGGCCGATTCGCGCCATCCACGCTATATTCTGACTGTTCCCGATGTTGGATATCGGCTGGCAAAAAGTTAGGACTGAGACGC
>DASSXK010000127.1:0-8954 GCA_035703945.1 Ktedonobacteraceae bacterium
CGTATTGTCTCACAAATAAAACATATAGTATAGATCTACTTTCATATCATCCACTAATAAGTCCGCAAAGCGAGCATATAAGCTAATTCCCTCAAAAAAGCCATCAGGTATCAGAAATTTGAAAGAAGACTATCCGGTCTTCTCGCAGGGAAGTCCTTGACTCGAAGAGTGAACAGTTCATCAAGATGAAATGCCACGTGAGCGAAGACCAACCAGAATAAGGGACCAGACACCATCAAAAGCGGCATTGATGTCGGGATCAGACCACTCGGTGACATGGGCCGGATTATGAAAGCGAGTTGTGGCATAAAACACCGCCCAGGCCGAGGCCAGCGGATCATCGGAGGCAAACGCACCCTGGGCGACTCCGTCAATAATGATATGCGTAATTTGCACGACAAGGTGTTCGACATGTACCTTGACGACCTCCCTTGCCTCGCCAGCAAGCTCTACGTACGTCGCGAATAATTCGGGGTCGTCAAGCGCATTTTTTCGACTTGTGAAACACAAAAGAGTGAGCCAGCGTTGCAAACGCTCCAGGGCTGGTCCATCCTCGTTCGCTATCGCGGCAAGCGGCACCGACTTTCTTGCCAGCCAGCGCTCGGCAACGGCATCGTGAAGCGCCGCTTTGCTCGAAAAGTGCCGGTAAATACTGCCATGACTAACCCCAAGGACACGGGCAACATCGACAACGGTTGTTTTGGCAGGCCCGAAGCGGCGAAGGACCCCTTCGGCCGCTTCCAGAATACGTTCGGGCGTGAGTATTTCCTCGGTCATCGGTTCTGCCCTCCGCCGCGTTCACTATCGAGCATTGCCATCAGTGGCGCAGGGTAGCGTTCGCCTGCGGCGGCTCCTGCCGGGATGGCCTGCTCAATCCGCGCCAGATCATCGGCTGAAAGTCGCAGGTCGATGGCCTGTAAGGATTCACTGAGGCTCTCGCGCCGACGTGCCCCCACCAGCGGTACAATATCCTCTCCACGTGCCAGGACCCAGGCAATCGCCATCTGCGAGACGGTTGCCCCCCTGGCCTCTGCAATCGAGCGTAGCGCCTCGACAAGGGCAAGGTTGTGATCGAGGTTAGCAGCGCTAAAGCGAGGGCTGACACTGCGGAACTCACCGGGCGCATTTATGCGCTCTTTTGACCAATGTCCGCTAAGAAGGCCGTGTGAAAGGACGCCATAGGCTGTGATCCCGATGCCAAGCTCACGGCAGGTAGGGATAATCTCGGCCTCGATATTGCGCGAGAGCAGTGAGTACTCGATCTGGAGGTCGGAGATGGGATGCACCGCCTGGGCGCGCCGGATCGCATCAGGCCCGACTTCGGAGAGGCCAATGTAGCGAACATGCCCGGCCTTAACCATGTCTGCGATAGCACCAATCGTATCTTCAATCGGCACGGTCGGATCAAGGCGTGCGAGACGATAGATGTCAACGTAATCGGTACCAAGCCTGCGCAGGGTGTAGGCCAGAAAGTTCTTGACAGAGGCCGGACGGCCATCGTTGCCAATAAAGCGACCTTCGGGGTCACGCAATCCCCCAAACTTGTCGCTGATAACAACCTGCTCGCGAGCCCTTCCACGCAGGGCCTCGCGCAAAAGGATTTCGTTATGTCCCATCCCGTAGAAATCGGCTGTATCAAGCAAGGTGACATCGCTATCAAGTGCAGCACGGATTGTCGCAATGCTTTCAGGCTCATTTGCCTGCCCATGTACGTCAGACATACCTGATAGACCCAGGCCAATCGCCGATACTTCAGGACCATACGCTCCAAGCGAACGTTTAATCATCTTCTTCGCTCCTCATTCCCTATGCTTTCAAAGCTCCATGCTTTGTAAATTTCCTGGTACAAGAATGTTCATCCTGAGTGGATAAGAGAAGCATACTGCATAAAATGACAAAAATCAATATCTGTCATTTGTTATTTGATCTAAAAACGGGAGACGGCGTTTACCATCTGCTACCCAAAAAGAAGAAGACCCTCCCCTATGATCAGGAAAGGTCCTCTTCTTTTTCACCTCAACAATAAATTGTGGGTGTTTGATGCTTTCTCAATAAGTGAAATGCACTTAGGCCTTCGAGCCCACCACTGGAGCTGACTCAACGCTCTCAGCGCTCTCGCGAGGAGCAGGATCTTCTGGCGTATGTCTGGTGAAACGCAGTTTCAGTTGCTCAACGGCAACATACAGCGTTGGCACCAGCAAGAGTGTCAGGATCGTCGAAGATGTCAAACCACCAATTACGACGATTGCCAGCGGACCAGAGATGAAACCACTTGAGCCGCCAAATCCCAGCGCCATTGGAGTCAGGGCCAGGATGGTCGCAATCGCGGTCATCAGGATCGGGCGCAGGCGCCGACGACCACCTTCGATGACGGCCTGACGCGGGTCGAGACCCTTGTCGCGATACTGACGGACAAGGTCCAGCAGCACAATCGCGTTCGTCACCACGATACCCACCAACATCAACAACCCGATCAAGGCAGGCGCACCCAGCGTTGTATGGGTAGCAAGCAGCAACAGGATTGAACCGGTCGCGGCAAACGGTACCGACACCAGCAGCAGCAGCGGCTGAATCAGACTACGGAAGGTTGCAACCATAACCAGGTAGACAATCACAATCGCGGCCAGTAGAGCCAGACCAAGGCTGCTGAAGGCACTGTTCTGCTGGGCTGTCACCCCACCGAGGCTCGCAGTTACACCATCTGGCAACTTCAAACTATCAATTCGCTTCTGGATATCGGAGCTGATTGCACCAACATTGTTGCTGGTCGCAGTCACACTCACAGTGGCCGTGCGATTCGTATTGATATGTGTGATCTGGCTCGGGCCAACACCCTGAGTCACATCCGCAATATCGCTCAACTTCACATTGCCAGTTGCAGCAGGAATGAGCAGATCCTTCACCGCCTGTAAGCCATCGCCCGGCTGCCCAAGACGCAGATCCACATCCATCGTGCTGCCATTTTGAGTAATCGTCGTCAGGGTCTTGCCAGAATAGACATCACGCAGCAGTTGACCGGCCTGGATGGCCGTCAAACCATGACCCAATGCTTTGGTCGGATCAACATTGACATCAATTTCAGGAGCCGAATTCGTCAGGTTGCTGTTCCAATCGGTCGTATTGGGAGCCTTCTTAACGGCCGCAAGCACCATATCAGAGGCCTGCTGCAATTTCGTGGTATCGGTCGAATTGATCTGAACCTGAATTTGTGAGCTATTAAAGCCCGATTGGCCGGCCGCAATTGTCATTTTACCGGCATCCTGGATCGCTCCAACACGAGCGCGCAAGGCCTTTTCCAGAGCGGCCTGATCAGCGTTTACATCAGTGGTAATCGCAAAGGTCGCAGTGTTATTGCCTCCAAGCGAAGAACCAGAGAAAGACCCTTTTCCAGAAGAGCCAATCGTGACCTGATAATCCTTAATCCCGGAGATACCCTGAAGCGTGTCTTCAACCTTCTTCGCGGCTGCATTTGTGGCATCCAGGCTCGAACCAGGAGGCAACTGCTGATTGATCGTAAAGGTATTCTGACCCGAGCTATTGAACAGATTGGTCTGCAAGAATCGAGCCAGTGTGAGCGAACCAGCCAGGACAAGAATCGCAACCACGATCGTGATGGTGCGGCTCAGGAAAGAGCCGGTTGTCCAACGAACCAGCGGGGTATAACCCTTCTCCAGAAAGCCATGATTCTCTTCTGTCGCTTGCTGATTCTTCCTTCTGGGAACTTTCAAGAACCAGTACGCCAGCACAGGGATAATCGTCAGGGCAACAAACAGCGAGGCCAGCAAGGCAATCGTAACCGTGATCGCAAAAGAGCTAAACAACTGACCAACGATACCACCAGTGAAGGCCACTGGCAGGAAGACTGCAACCGTCGTAAGAGTTGAAGCAGTGACCGCTGTCGCCACTTCCTTGACGCCAGTCAGAACGGCTGTCTGCTTATCCTCGCCTGATTGCAAGTGGCGGAAGATATTTTCCAGCACAACAATCGAGTCATCGACAACGCGTCCAATTGCGATTGTCAGACCACCCAGGGTAAGGACATTCAAAGAATAGCCGCCGACCCAGAGCCCCAACAACGCAATGATCAGCGACAAGGGGATCGAGATGGCAGTAACCAGGGTTGAGCGAATTGAAAGCAGGAAAATCAGAATCACAAGGATCGCAAAGGCCGCACCAATCAGACCTTCACGAGCCAGGCTATTGATCGACGTCTGAATATAGGGCGCCTGATCATAAATGACAGCGATTTTAGCGCCGTTCCCAAGCTTGTTTTGCAGGTCTGTAATCTGACTGTTAACAGCTTTGGAAACGTTGACCGTGTTACCATCCGTCGTCTTGGTAACTGAGATACCCAGGCTCTCATGACCATCCGTCCTGGTAATTGAGCTGGCTTCAGTCAAGGTCTGTGAAACTGTTGCAACATCCTGCAACTTCACAGGAGTTGGGGGAACAATCGGCTGCTGAGCACCGGTGATGCCCGCTCCAGTACCTGTACCACCTGCGCCGGGGAATTGGCCAGTTCCAACGCCGGTTCCGGTTGGGAGTTGACTCGTCGCAGCCTTTTTCACACCGACGATTAAATTACGCAAATCAGCAACAGATTTAATTTTATTGCCAACACGAATCGAAAGTGTCTTGCCATTAGAGGAGAAACTACCGGCTGGAAGCGTGGCATTATTGGCCTGAATCACGCCCGACACACCATCGACCGTCAAGCCATTGTCCTGAAGCTTTTTGGCATCCAGGGTCACATTGATCACCTGGTCACGAATACCGGTGACATCAACCTTCGCTACACCATCGATCTTCTGGAGTTCAGGGACTGTAATTTTGTTCAGATCAGAGGCCAGCGCGGTCGAATTTTCATTTGAAGTTACCGCCAACTGGACAACTGGCTGATCAGAGATATTGATCGCCTGAATATTGGGTGTTACTCCGGTCGGCAAGGTCGAGGCGATCTGAGAAACCTTAGAGGTCAGATCTTGCCTGGCCTTATCGATATCAGTACCAAAGGTGTACTGCACAATGATGATCGAGACGCTATCGTTTGAGTACGACGTCAAGGTATCCAGATTCTGGACGCCCTGAATACTCTGCTCAATCGGATTGGTGACATCACTCTCAACACTGCTCGGCGCGGCACCGGGGTATGTGCTGACAATTGTCACGGCGGGATATTCAATCGAGGGAAATAATTCTTGCTTGAGGGATGGAATCGAAATGATTCCAAACAGCAGAATTACAATCGTCGCTAACGCAACAATGCTGCGATTCGCGAGACTGATCCGAGACAGAAAGGACATTGCTTTCTCCTACTTATAGCTCACAAGTACAGCCAAACAGAAACTCCGTCTGGCTGTCAATGTCATTTTTCCTAATTTATCTCGCGAAGCACTGAAGCACCAATGCTTTAAGCTCACACTTTGATAAATATATTCTACTACCAACAACGAATATTCTACTCACACGAAGTATCTCTGTCAATCTCACACACCCAAATGACTTCTATCAGGGGATAAAGGGGGGGACCTGTGCTCGAAATCAATCTGGTGGGATTGCTCTAACAAGAGAAAAAATGTTATCTGGTTATTGAAGTACTTTACCCATCATCAGGATATACGCATCAAAAAAGCCAGCGTTGCAAAAAAGATGTTCGCGGGGAGACAAAATGGGCACGTCATACTACAGACGCGCAAGGCTCGGATAACTTCATCAATTTATTCAGCGCACTAAAAGGATTTTCGCGAATTCATCTGTTCGAGAGCGGCCCGATGGAGATACTCAATTGCTTTATCTACCGTTTGTAGCTCTTCAAGGCTTAAACGGACCAGCAAGCTGCGCCACTGCTCCTTACTGAACCGCTGAAGCTTCTCCATGCGCTGATACCCCAGCTCGGTTGGCACCACAAGCTTCACCCGGCGATCTTCCGGATCATCGCTCCGCTTGACCAGACCATGTTCCGTAAGGCGATCAATGATTCCGGTCATCGTTGAAAGACCAGCTCCAATCCCTTTCGCAAGCTCCCCAACGGTCGCCCCATGTTTATAGGTGACCAACATCATCGTTTTCAATTGAGGCATCGTTAGATCTACCTCTAGCCAGGGATGCGGTTGCGTATTATTCAGATGAGGAATAATCCGGTTGTCCAATTTGAGAATGTGCTCGATGAGCTCCGCACGTTCGTCCAAGGTATGCCCCCATACTTCCCAGCCTCCAACGCCTGACAGGCTGGAATAGTTATCATTGTGCGAACTATTATAACAGGTTCCAGCTCGAAAGAAAATGATCCCTGTCAAGGGGTTGGAGAATAATAAGATAGTTGCGTTTGAATGACCTTTGAAACGTGGTAGAATCGAAGCAGAATAGGTATCTGAGAAAGGTTTTGAATTATGGCTATTCGAGTGTGTGTCGCCGGCGCGACAGGCTGGACCGGCAGCGCCGTGGCAGATGCTATCTTAGCATCAAGCGAATTTCAACTTGTGGGTGCCGTTGCTCGCCGACAGGCGGGCCAAGATATTGGAGAAGTGCTGGGTCACGAGAAAGCCAATCTCAAGATCGTCGCCTCCCTGGAGGAAGCCCTGGCAACGCCAACCGATGTCCTCATCGATTACACCGGACCAGAGGTGGTCAAAGCTCATATTCTCGCGGCTCTGGATAAAGGTGTACGCGTGGTCGTTGGCACATCCGGACTCACGGCAAGCGATTATGCCGAGATTGAACAGCGAGCCCAGGCCAGCAAGCTCGGAGTCATTGCGGCAGGGAACTTCTCTATGACGGCGGCACTGGCAAAGCATTTTTCTTTGATCGCCGCACAATACCTGCCCTCCTGGGAGATCATTGATTATGCGAGTGCGGCAAAAATTGACGCTCCCAGCGGCACAACGCGCGAGCTCGCGGAAGAGCTTGCCACCATCTCCCAGAACAAACTGGACGTGGCTATTGAAAATACCCATGGCCCCAGAGAGGTCCGTGGAGCATCTATTGAGGGGACACAGGTCCATTCCGTCCGCTTGCCAGGCTATGTCATCGCCTTTGAAACTATTTTTGGGCTGCCCGAGGAACGCCTGAGTATCCGCCACGACGCCGGATCGGGTGCTCAGCCCTATGTGAGTGGCACTCTGCTGGCCGCCCGCAAGGTGCTAGAAACGAACGGCCTGATACGTGGATTAGACCGATTGCTTTTTCAGGTAGAAGACGGTAGCAAGCAAGCAGGCATCTAGTAGAAGCTGAAAAACCACTACAAACGATAACTACTCAATAGAAAGACGTCCAGAGCTATGCAAAACTATACAACCGCGCCAGAGCTGACCGCTACATATCTGAAGACCGTCTGGGAGAAGCTCCCTGCATATATTCGCCCCACGACCTTGCTGCCAGCCCCCACGCTCTCCAAACGCTTCGGCTGCGAGCTGATCATTGCGACCGAGACCTTTCAATATACTGGCAGCTTCAAATTCCGGGCAGCCTATAATCTACTTGCGGCGATTCCTGAACGACAGGTCGTTGCCGCTTCATCCGGAAATTTTGGTCAGGCCGTCGCGTACGCCAGTTCATTGCTGGGCAAGAGCAGCACAATTGTGATGCCCTCGACCTCCGCAAGCGTAAAGATTGAGGCCGTCAAGGCCTTTGGAGGCGCGGCCGATCTGATCGACGTTCGCCAGATCAGCCGCGCCGGACGCGTCCAGCAGTTGCTTGAGGAGATTCCTGGAGCTTTCCAGGCGCGAGCGTATGATGATTATCGGGTAGTCGCAGGCAACTCGACGCTTGGCAAAGAGATCTTTCAGGCAGATGAGTTTGATGCGGTAATCGTACCAGTTGGCGGCGGTGGACTCAGTTCGGGCCTTGTGCTGGCACGCGATTATTTAAATCAGCGCACTGAGATCGTCGGGGCCGAGCCACAGCCGGGCAACGACGCCGCACGCTCTCTGCGCGAGGAGAAGTTGGTCAGCAATGAGCAAGAGCCGGACACGATTGCGGACGGTGCCAGAACGATCAGTCTGGGAGAGCTCAATTGGGAGATTCTGCATCAGGGCCTCAGCACGATTCAGGAGGTTCCGGATCAGGCAACGATTGAGGCACTGCAATTGTATTTCCGTGAAGTGAATCTAAAAGTTGAGCCAACCGGCGCACTCAGCCTGGGGGCGCTGCTGAGCAATCCCACACGTTTCGCTGGCAAACGAGTCTGCTGCATCGTCAGCGGCGGAAACGTCGATCCTGAGGTCTATGCCAGGGCGCTGCTTCAGGTTCGCTAATATATTGCCTGTTACACCTGCAAGCGTGATACACCTCATAATCAAAACAAGGGCGGGGAACTTGATCTCCCTGCCCTTGTGTAGCATAATGCCTGGATGCTTCTATTGGACTTTATAAACGGCCAGGTGCGAGAAAGTAGCTTGTGCCCCACCGTTAACGTCTTGCACATTTGACACAAACAAGGACACCAGACCACCCTGATAGCTACTATCCTGGACCGTCGTTAACAACAGATTGTTCACGAAGAACTGGAACGTGTTGCCTTGAGCAATAATCGTCAGATGATTGACATTGTTGCTTTTCTGAATCAGGCCATTCACATTATCCAGATCGCCACCAATCTGAGTTCTGGTCGCATTACCCTTCGCATCCATCGAATGTTTGAAGATAATGTAGGTTCCATCGCCATAGATCTCAAAGCCGTAATAGTTGGCAAGATCCCCATTCTGATCAAGCGTACAGCGAAAAATCATACCATACCCATTTTTAGCAGCGCCATGACTCAACGCGGCATCAGCCGATAGCCTGAAGTTATGCAGGTTCTTGGTCTTTGAACTGGGAACCAGGGCCGCCAGGAGCAGATGATTGTCATCCTCAAGAATCATGGACCCGTTGGCAATCTTTGTAGAAAAACTGCCAGGATTGCTGGTCGTATCCCAGCCATTGGAATTCTTGACAAAGTTATCTTTAAAGATAGGAGC
>DASSXK010000137.1:0-4202 GCA_035703945.1 Ktedonobacteraceae bacterium
TGCAACCCCGTTGCCACACTTTCGAAAAGGTGGAAAATTATCTTTGGGAGGAAAGCTCACCAGGATGGAGCAGTTTCTATATTCCCCTCTAGTATGCTAGCCACTTTCCGCTGAAAACACGCCCCTATATTCTAAGATGCAGCACCGATAGTGCGTATCAATGCTGCATCTTAGAATCACGCTTTCAGAGCATCTGGCGACTCAAACACGGTGAGGAACATGAGATCCAACAGGCTCCGTATGCCATAGAGTTGCTTATCACCCTGCGCATTAACGCTATCAGGCCCCATATTGGCCATCGCATCAACCGTCTGCAAGGAATCGGAGGGTGTGCTATAAAGCCCCTGGTCGCTTAACGGCGACGGAGAAGCTGCCAATGGGGAAGTGTTTTTATAGTTACCAGTGCTGGCTGTCGTCCCATTATCGGCTGTGCCAACATTGCACGGCGTCTGATTATTCAGGGCAAACATCTGAGCGATTTTTGCCATTGTAGGGGCACAATTCATCAGCACTACCGATTGACCCTCAATCTGGTGCTGATCTGGACTGGAATATGGTGGACCACCCAGAGATACACGATCAATCTTCTTTGTATCTAATGAGCGCGCAAAATCCATCATGCCTAAAATATCGGAATATTGCATGCTCGTTGTCACATGTCCAGCCAGGGCATCTGAGATGTCCTTGAGTTTCCCGAATATATCTGGATTATTAAGTTTGCTTTTAAGCTGGGTTAACACTTGCTGCTGGCGAGCCGTTCGACCGAAGTCACCCACAAGGTCCGCGTGACGGGTACGCACATATTCCAACGCGCTTACTCCATTAAGGTGCTGGGGACCGGGAGCAAGATACAGCCGCTTCAAGGCGTATTTATCTTTGACGTTAGGATCGGTATCATCAGGATAACTATCATCGACGATGGGATGGGTCACATCAACATCGACTCCATTCAGCACATCGATCACTTTCATAAAGCCATCGAGTCCAACCCAGGCATAATAATTGATCGGAATACCAAAATCCTGATGAATCGTCGCCATAGCCAACGCTGCACCATCATTTGTGTTGGTCAACAACCCATTACTACCTAAGAGAAAGGCCTGGTCAAGTTTCTTATTGTTATTCGTCCCATTCAAAGGTACAGGCACCCAGGCATCACGTGGAAATGAAAGCATGCCGACATAATGTGTGGCTGGATCAATGGTCACAACCATATCGGTTTGAGCCAGTGCGCCATGGTTATCCTTTAAAGTCTTTTGGTCTGTGTCACTGCCCAGCAGCAGAATGTTAACGCGTCTACCGCTGCCAAAGCTGCCAGTGTTCGTATTTGCGACAGAATCGCCATCAACGCGCTTCACATCTTTGCCAATAATTTTATTGACGGAGCCCGCAAAATTCACATAGTAGTAGCCATAGGCCGTCCCGACCCCGACAATTAAGACCAGCATCGCACAGATCGCAACGCGGGCCCAGACCGGGATACGGCGCGGTCGCTTCTTAAATGGGACTCTAGCCAGAGATCCATTCGGCGGCAACGCGCCCGAACGAGGCTGCTGCCAGGCAGGATTGAGGGCACCAGAAGCCGGCGAAATTTGCATGGGCGGAGCTGACATCGGAAGTGCCGTCATCGGTTGACCCATGTGCATGCCCGCTTGCGATGGCATGTTCATACCGGCCTGTCCGCGATTCATAGGCTGGGGCGGCGGCATCTGCATTGGTGGGGCCATAATCCCGGACTGGAATGGTGAAACCTTATCAGGCATAAAACCCTGAGGAGGATGTGGCCTATCTAGCCTGAAACCGGGTTCCGTACGCGGATCTCTCCGCGAAGGCTGCTGAAATGGGTCCATATTAATCATAGAGGCCGAGGGATTTGGTACCTGATTTTTATTGACGACCTGTTGTATCGATGTAGGTTTATCAAAAAGATTATCTGCCTGCACATCCGGTCGCAATAATAAGCCAGCCTGAGAAAATTGTCCTTTTGAGCCGAGCCGAAATTGTGGCCCGCCCAGCGGCTTCGTCCCGCGCTGCGGCTGCGCACCCGATTTCACGGCCTGAATCTGTTGTGGCAATTGCATGGCATCAGTTACTGGTTGCCCCTGCTCCTGGTGAATATTCTGTTGACCCTGTGAAGGACTCATAAACACAAATTGGCGTTTCACCTGATGTATCAGCCTCCTCAATTAAGATTTATGATATATATTCTGGGCAACCATCCCTTATACATTATCCGCGCACTCAATCCCTCCACCAATTCTATCCGGGTCACCCACATTGTTATTACGTTATATGCCTGCTACCGCTATAAATATTCTGTTATTCCGTCAAATAATCGGCTTTCGACGTATTACCAGGCCAAGCAAGCAGTATTATAGAACGTTCCGATTGAAAGCGACCAACGCTATGGATCTCTAGCGAGTGAAGCGTCCTCAATGGTTGAGTATAAATGACGTCACTCAGCTTGCAGACTCCCCGGTTAGCTGGCTAACAATGAAACAAAAAGATATTCTTTGCTTCTGCTATAGTATAACGAATTCTTGAGTAAAATATCACGAACGGGCCTGGATGATCTACAGATGTACTAAATTATGGGACTTTTGGTAGCAGGATAATCTCAGGCCTAAAGAAATATAACGGTGGCAGCTTCTTAACGTTCATTTAGCGATCACTTTACCCTCGACTAAAACTTCCTTAACCTCGAACTAACGGCCGCGTGTTACGCTCACTACAAGAACAGAATTAACTCGAAACAATTGATCTGGCAGGGTCCGGTAAATGATTTTCCCTGCCGATCCAGGCACCTGTTCATTAGTGAGATGGATTGAAAAAGGCGATGAGAGTTGCAATCATAACCGAGAACTTTCTTCCAAAGCTGGATGGCGTCACACATACCCTGGTCCAGTTACTAAAACACCTACAGCAGAATAATCATCAAGCCCTGCTATTGGGTCCCGAAAGCGGCATGGAGCACTACGCAGGTGCTCAGGTCGTAGGAACGGCTGGCCTTCCTGTCCCTTTTTATCCCGAGCTTAAGTTTAATTTCTTTCGCCCCTTATTTATGCGTCGTCTGACCGAGTTTAATCCCGATGTCGTACACCTGGTCGATCCGGTCTTCCTCGGGGCCGCTGGACTCGCCGCTGTCCGCTGGCTCAACAAGCCTCTTGTCTCTTCCTATCACACCAACCTCGCCGCGTATTGCACCCACTTCGGCTTTCCTCTCCTGGAAGAACCCATGTGGTCATATAATCGCTTCCTCCACAATAAATGCGCGATGACCTTCTGCCCCTCTCTCTCAACCGCTACAATTCTACGGGAACGAGGCTTCCAACGTGTACGCATCTGGTCGCGTGGCGTCGATACAGAGCGTTTCCAACCGGAGAGACGAACCCAGAACCTGCGTGCTTCCTGGCTACGTGGCCGTAAAAATCCAGGGCAGATCAGCGTCATCCTGTATGCCGGACGGATCTCCTGGGAAAAGAATCTGAAGCTGCTTGTACAGGCCTACAAGGGCCTTGATCATTCCCACTGTCATCTTGTGATGGTCGGAGACGGACCAGCCCAATCAGAGCTTCAGCAAGAGCTGGCTGGACTGCCTGTGACCTTTACAGGCTATCTGAGTGGGACCGAGCTGGCGGCAGCCTATGCCTCCGCTGACCTCTTTGCCTTCCCCTCACGCACCGAGACCTTTGGACAGGTCGTGTTGGAAGCGATGGCTTCAGCCCTGCCAGTCGTCGGCCTTCATTCCGAAGGCGTCTGCGATCTCGTCCTGCCTGGAAAAACCGGTTCGCTGCTGGTTACAGGAAAGTTAAACGAGGCAGAGCAGGTTCGTGGCTATCGCGCACAGCTTGAGGCGCTTATCCACTCGCCAGAGATGCGCATCACACAGGGTCAGGCGGCCCTCGTAGAAGCAAGGAAGCGTTCATGGTCTGAAGCGATGAGAAATATCGTGGCCGGCTATCAGGAAGTCAGTAGCGAAGGAAGCGAGTTGGAAGCGGCCTGAACAACGCGCTTACAATGCAGAAAGGGCTCTTCCCTCTTAATAGACGGGAAAGAACCCTCACTCTTTCGTATTCACATGCTACAACTAGTGTTTGCGCGACTGCTCTTCAAGCCGGCTCTGAATAAATGAGAGGATCAGCGAGCCTACCAGCGTTACCAGGAGAACTTTCTCCATTGTGCTGAATTTTGTTTTCTTTTCC
>DASSXK010000268.1:0-2033 GCA_035703945.1 Ktedonobacteraceae bacterium
TGCGTGAGGAGCTAGACCAGTTCATTGGAGCAGCCTGGGGAGAGTGTAGTCCGAAGCGCAAAGGGTACCGCAACGGCCACTACACGCGCGATCTGGTGACCTCGACTGGTCGGCTCGAGGAGATCAACGTCCCCAGAGATCGTGAAGGTCAGTTCCACACGCAGGCCTTTGAACGCTCCAGTCGCTATGAACCGCACATCGCAGAAGGGCTGACGCAGATGTTCGTGGCTGGGACGAGCACCCACAAGGTGGGGGAAGTCGCTCAAACCCTGATGGGAGTGGCTCGAAGTCGGCAGCACGATCAGCCGCCTCAACCAGAGCCTCAGTCACCAATTTGAAGCCTGGCGCCAGCGACCGCTGCAAGAGCACTGGCGTGTCCTGTACCTGGATGGCGTGCATTTCAGCATTCGTCATGGGGACAAGGCCGATTCAACGATCATTTTGACGGCCTTGGGAGTAGATTTGGCCGGCAACAAAGAGGTCCTGTCCTTACGAGCCTGCGCTGAGGAGGGCAAAGATGGCTGGCTCAGTGTGCTCCAAGACCTGCGAACACGAGGAGCCACCCAGATCGACCTCATCGTGACCGACGGTCATGACGGACTGCTGGCAGCCGTCCATGAACTGTTTGCGGCCACGCCGCGGCAGCGCTGGAAGGTCGCATAAGCAACGCAACGTCCTCAATGCTATCCCCAGACGAGAGCGTGGCGATGTCCAAGCTGAACTCGGTGGCATCTGGGAGCAACCCACAAAGCAGGAGGCACTAACCCAGCTGGCAGCCCTCAAAGCCAAGTACGCTGTGCGCTACCCAGAAGCGGTACGAAGCCTAGCTGAGGACGAAGAGCATCGCTTGACCTTTTACGAGTTCCCTGCCAGCATGCATCGATACATTCAGACGACCAATGCCATTGAGAGTCTGTTCAGCAATGTGCGGCAGCGCACTGATCAGATCGACGTGTTGTACTTTGGAGACCAGTTGCTTGACGATTGTCTGGGCCACGATGCAGGACATCCGCTTGCATAAAATCCCCCTGTGATGCAGTTGAACACTGATCACTGCTTGTAAGCGAGCAACCACTTATGAAGAGGGGTTTAGCAGGAGGTGTTTTTTTGTCTCTCACCATCACTTCTTGAGGCTGTTTTCTGCTCTCCTTCCAGTTTTTCTGGTCATTACCCTGCTGGCTTCGTGCTGAGCTTGATGGGTTTCTGTCCCTTCATACCCCTACGTTAGCCAAACCCCGTTTCCATGCTTTCTTGCTCTTCATCCTTACACAAGATTCGGGATGGGATCCTGTGCGAACGTTATAAAGTCCACGCACAATCCTTGTTATGATTTGTATGACCCGTTCATCCGCTATCTGAGAAACAAGAACATCGAGGAAGGAATTCTGATTAATCAGTCGCCTTTCTAGCAGTTGAACATCCTGAAGATCTTTTATCATTTGAGACTGATTCCGGCTCCAAGAACGAAGAAATTTCGGGTAGAGCCGCTATTTGAAAGGATTGGCATTACTATTGATATTCGTAACCAAGACATCTCGCAGATAATTGTCATCGCCCGATTTGCTGACATGATTACATGCCTTGCACGCATCGACTAGGGGAGAGTTTTTGGGAACGCGCCCAGGCCAAAGACATTGGGGTATAACATGATCGGTAGTCACTATCCCATACGTACTACAAAAGACGCATATCCCTTCGCGTTCAACAGCCATTTTCTAACCTCTAACTTATATTCTCTTTCGTTCAGTTGTATGATTCTCAAGATGTCCTTTATATGCTCCCTCAATATTATTTGCTCGGCTTCTAAGAGAGTTAATCTCAAGATTCATATTCTCAATGGTCTGCTTCTGCTCTTCTATTATTTTCTCAAAAGATTTCATTTTTGTTTCATTAGACATAACGAAATTCCGTTGCCATTGATCGAAAAGATTTCTTTCACTCTGTATAATTTTCAAGTGTTCCTGCTTCATTCTTTCGATTTCTTGATTTGCAGCAGCAACATTTGCATTATGTATATTTTGCAGATTTCTTCG
>DASSXK010000279.1:0-12196 GCA_035703945.1 Ktedonobacteraceae bacterium
CGCGATGATGTCCCCTACCTGCTACCGAAGGATCTGGGAGAGATCAATCGTCTGGATCTACAGCATCATATTCTGCACCAGATGCTAAAAGGAAACTATATCACACCAATTAGCGAGCCAAAAATGATTCTGGATGTAGGAAGTGGCACGGGACGCTGGGCCTATGAAATGTGCAAAGAATTTCCTGATGCCAAAGTGACAGGTATGGACCTGGAAGAAATGGAAAGCAAACAGGAGCGCCCAGCAAATTATCAGTTTGTGATAGGAAATGTCCTGCAAAACCTGCCATTTGAAGATAACCTCTTCGATTTTGTCCATCAACGCTTCCTGGTTGCGGCGATCAAAAGTGCTTCGTGGCCACACGTTATCCATGAACTGGTGAGAGTAACAAAGCCAGAAGGCTGGCTAGAAATGGTGGAGGGCGGCCTTACCCTGGTGCGTGGGGGTCCAACCTATTACGAAGTTATGGATACTGTGAGACCAATGGTAGAGCGAGGAGGCATGTCTATTTCACCAGATCCGCCCGCTTTAGATACATATCTGAGTGAAGCGGGTGTTGTCAATATGAAAATCACCTCGCTTGAGGTGCCAGTCGGGAATTGGGGTGGCAAAGTCGGTGGACTTATATCGGCCGATGTGCGCTCAGCAATGGAACCTCTGAAGAACCTCTATGCTTCCCTGACAGAGACCGCCTTCAAGGACTTTGATGAGAAGCTGGAAAAGATCGTTGCTGAATGGGAAGAATATCACACGGCCTACTCCGTCAAAATGGTCTATGGACAAAAGCCAGCGTAATGCCTTTTGTTGCACACATCCTGGCTTAATATAAGAATAAATGGGCTGCAAGCTTGTCAGACCTGTCACGAGGTTCCTTTATGCCAGTGACAGATTGACGAGAGGCAGCCCGTTTATTTTTTCCTGGAAATGCTTCAATTGGAGATTTGAATGGTTACAGACCTCCTATAAGTGCCGGTGTCAGGCATTGGAGATTGAGATTTTCATCCTGAATATCCACGCGGACTGTATCTCCGTTTTTACAGATACCTTGCAAGATCGCTTCAGCCAGCATATCATCAAGTGAGCTTTGGACGGCCCGGCGCAGCGGTCGTGCGCCATTCCAACGGTCATAGCCACGCTTGATTAAGACTTCGCGAGCGGCTTCTGTCACCTCAAGCTCAATCGAAAGCTTCTGCATATGTTTGTGTGTTTGGGCGATAAAGAGATCCGCGATCTGTTTCAGTTCCTTTAGCGTAAGTGGCAAGAAGGTCACAATATCGTCCAGGCGATTGAGCAGTTCCGGGCGAAAATATTGCTTCAGCTCAGGCATGATGCGCGCTTCAAGCAGCTTCTGTGGGTTCACCTCGACCTCGGTCTTATTGGAGAAGGCTGCCAAACCTTTTTCCAACTGGCCGCTACCAATATTTGAGGTCATGATGATCAAGGTATTCTTGAAGTCGACCGTGCGTCCCCGTGCATCTGTCAGCGTGCCATCATCGAGAATTTGGAGCAGTAGATCGAACAGTTTGGGATGAGCCTTCTCGATCTCGTCAAACAGAATAATGCTGTAGGGACGTCGCCGCACCGCCTCGGTCAATTGACCACCCTGGTCATAGCCGAGATAGCCCGGAGGGGCCCCGATCAGGCGCGAGACGTGATGGCTCTCCATAAATTCGGACATGTCGAGTTTAAAAATGGCCTGTTCATCTCCGAAATAAGTTGTCGCCAATGCCCGAGCCAGCTCAGTTTTTCCCACGCCTGTTGGACCGACAAACAGGAAAGAACCGATCGGACGGCGGCTGTCACGCAGATTGGCGCGAGAGCGGCGCAGCGCTCGTGCAACCGTTTTAACGGCTTTATCCTGCCCGATAACGCGTTTATGCAGCTCCTCTTCCAGATTGAGCAGGCGTTCAGCCTCCTCCGACGTAATTTGGGCAACGGGGATACCTGTCCAATGAGAGACAACTTCGGCGATGAGTTGAATAGTGACGGTTGACTGGTTTTGCGAGAGCTCCTGGTTCCACTTATTCTCGGCTTCGCGCAATTCGGTGAGACGCTCATTTTCATCCAAACGCAATTGAGCAGCCTTATCGTAGTCCCGATTTATGATATATTTTTCTTTCATGAAACGTATTTCTGCAACTTCCAGGCGCAGGTGTCTGATTTTTTCGGGCACGGCCGTGCGCTGGACGCACAGACGCGAGGCCGATTCATCTAGCAAATCGAGGGCCTTGTCGGGCTGATGCCGATCTTGAATATAGCGAGAAGAGAGCTGGACAGCGGCACGCAGGGCGTCGTCATCAATCGTAACCTGGTGAAAATTGGCGTAGCTCTCACGAAGTCCGCGCAGAATCTCCAGGGTTTCAAGGAAGGATGTCTCAGGTACCTGGACCGGCTGAAAGCGTCGTTCCAGGGCGGCATCGGTTATGATGCTTTTGCGATAATTCTCGAACGTGGTTGCTCCGATACAGCGGAACTCGCCTCTTGCAAGTAAAGGCTTGAAGAGGTTTGCCATATTGGCGCTGCTTTCGCTATTTTCGGAGCTAACAATCGTGTGCAGTTCATCGATTGCCACGATAATATTCTTGTTGGCCACAACCTCCTGGAGGATGAGCTTCATTCTCTCTTCAAAATCGCCACGATAACGTGTTCCGACTGTAAGCAGGCCAACGTCAAGCGCGACCACCCGGCAATCTTTCAGGGTATCGGGAACCTGATTTTGTATGATGGCCAGGGCCAGGCCCTCGACAATTGCGGTTTTACCGACACCCGCTGCTCCGATCAGGACTGGATTGTTTTTTGTGCGCCGTGTAAGAATTTGCATGACGCGCTCAAGTTCGTCCTTACGGCCAATCAGAGGGTCGAGTTTTCCATCCAATGCTTCACGTGTAAGGTCGCGGCTGACCTCGTTCAAGGCTGGTGTAAGGTGCTGATTTTGGAAGTATGCCATATCATCTTCTGTATTTTCGAGAGGTAATGGTGATCTTTGGCGTTGGGCTAAATAAGCATAGACATTATGGGCACTTAAATTATAGCTAGCCAGGATTCCAGCCGTTGTGCTGCCAGGTTCTTCTAAAATAGCAAGCAGAATGTGTTCTATGCTGACCTGCTCTTCATCCTGCCTGGCAGCCTTTTGTTCTGCATTTTGTAGGACGGTTCTGGCTGAAGGTCCAAGCATTGGTTCACTTAGAAAAGCCTTATTGCCTTTTCCAACGATAAATTCGATTGACTCAAGCAGCTTCTTCAGATTTACCTTATAGGTGGCAAGTAGTTCCATCAGCAAAGGATCTTTTTGCTGGAGCATGGCGAGCAGGAAATGCTCGGTTCCAACCGTCCTTTGGTGAAGTTGTTTGGCCTCGTCTTTGGCAATTGAAAGAAGATGGCGAACTTCTCTCGTATATTGATGACGACGTCCCACGTTTTTACCCTTTCTTAGGAAACGCTGTTACAGGAACACAGTCGTGAGCAAAAATAGCAGGTACGCAGGATTTTTGTCTCGATTTAAATTATCGGTTCCTTCGCTTTCCTGTATCAGAGTAAGAGACCAATGGAATGCAAAAAGGTGAGAAAAGTCCACATATTTTTTTCTGAAATGTCCTGTATCGAATGATTTTGCTGGTGGGGCGAAAGGAAAATTTGTTTCTCTGACATGCGGAATCTGAACGAGGGAAGCTAGCAGGTCATATGTTCATTGATAAAACCGCATGTGGACCTGAGCCAATGATTGCGAGAACATCCCCTGGAGATAGGCAAACGTGGGCGCGATTTGCCTTTGGCTACGAATAAAAATTGGCTGTATGCTTGCCTGAAGGCCTATTTTTTCTCTTGTTCCTCTGAAGGGGCAGCGGGCAGATGAATCCGATCTCCGCTACTATATCCCCCCGAAGTAAATCCACCAGGCATCAGGGTAATGGAAAGGATCGGTCTGGTGCTCATCTCGTTGAATTGTTTCCTGGCATCTTCTTCATCGGGTGCGTAGAAGAAGCTCAGGCCATCGCTGTCGCCGTTATCGTAAACAACTCGGTATAATTTCATTAATTTATCTCCCTTATTGAGTGGTTGCTCTCTTATATCGCTTCCAGTTGGAGGATATAAAATAGAGGCGTATTGTCAGCGATTCGGGTAATATATGGAAGAGTTGTGAAAAAGAGATTAGGCCCTTTTATAGATGTGATGGTACTGGGAGTGTGGTGGAAGTTGGAAACGATAAAAAATCTTGCAACAAGATGGCAAGATTTCTTAGGATTGGGGGAAATATAACGAACCGGCAGGCCTCGATTTTTTAGAAGCTGCTCAGGGCTAAATCGACAGATTCGACAACCTCAAATACCCGATCGAAGCGCGTCAGTTGCAGGAGTCGTCTGGTTGCTTCATCGATGGGAAAGACCATTTTGACATCGCCTCCAACCTGCTGTGAGCGCTTTAAGAGATAGATTAGCAAGGCCAGGCCAGTGCTATCCAGGAAAGTAACCTCGGACAAGTCAAGCACAAAGAAGTGCACACCTTCATTGAGAAGCTGATCGACCTGAGCGCGCAAAGGGCTAATTGTCGAGGCATCAACGCGTCCATGCAAACAGATTGCGATATAGCGGATGGCATACTCTTTAATCATAATATCCATGCTTTTCACCTATAAATTCTTGACTAGACGCCAATGATTTCCTTCGGGCAGGCGTGTATAATCGACTTCATCCATTAAATTCTTAATGAGGAATAGCCCATATCCATGAATCTGGCCTGCCAGCAGGTCGGGTTCTTTTACACTTGTAATATCGAAAGGTTGCCCTGAATCAAGCAGGTCTATCTGCAAACGGCGCGGATTTTGGTAAAGCGCCAGGGAGATCGAGATGCGCTCATTTTCAGGATTATGGGTATAGGCATGTTGAATAATATTTGTGCAGGCTTCATGCACGGCAAGCTGAACATTATAAGACGTAATCTTTGGCTCGCCCAGACCATCGACACTTTCTACCATACTACTCAGGCAGTTTCCCAGGATATTGAGATATTTATAGGTCGCGGGCAACTCCAGGCGAATTGTATCAGTCAGCGCGATAGCCGCTTGACTTTGCTGGTTGGTTGTCACTATCAAACTCCTTTAACGATGATCAGGGTCTGGTCGTCGTGCTGTTCATGGCCAGAGGCAAATTGATCGATAGCTGTTAGCAGGCCAGTTGCGATCTCTTCTGCCGTGTGTGGGGAAAGCTCTTCTATTAGATCTAAGAAACGCTTGTAACCAAACATTTCACCAGAGAGATCATAGGCTTCATTAAACCCATCTGTGGCGACGACAAGCACATCCCCAGGATGAAACGTGAAGCAGTTGTTCTCGCAAAGATTGGTGGGTAAGACACCTATAGCCGGACCATCTGCTTCTAGCAGACGGGCCTTGCCACGCACTGGACAGTAAACGACGGGAGAATGTCCGGCATTCGCATAGGAAAGTAGCCGGCTGTTTGAATCATAGCAGCCGGTAAAAACTGTCGCGAACATACCAACCTCGGTAAAGTCGTCATAGAGATCTTCATTGACCCTGCTAATAATCGCTTTGGGATGAATGACGGGCATAAAGCGTGCGGCCCCATGCAGGACAATCCTGGTCATCGCCATCAGCATTGCGGCCGGGAGTCCCTTACCGCTGATATCACCGACAGCGAAGACCAGAGGACGATCCTTCTGAGCCGTGAACTCATAGAAATCGCCACCGACCTGGGCAGCCGGACGGCTATAGGCATAGAGATCAAGATCATCCAGGCGGGGAAACTTGTGCGGGAGCAGTTGTAACTGGATGCTGGCGGTAATATCCACCTCTGATTTGATCCGGCCCCAGGCCGCGTTATTGCTTGAATGGTTTTCTTGCTCAATTGTTAATGAGAGCAGGTGCGAGATCAGCATTGCCTCAGCTTCTAGCTGGTGTTGCTGTAGTCGATCCTTTCTACCTGCTACTCGGATTACTCCGATTGGCTGACCGTTCAAGAAGAGTTTTGCCTCAAGCTGCTCGTCGGCATGAGTATGCGTAACTTCAATCCCCTCAGATGGCCAGCTCATAAGGATATGGAACTGGTCATCCCAGATGCTAAAAGCCTTTGCTCCGGCTGCCAGCCAATAATTTGCCAGGTTTTTTAGAGCGTCCATATGGGTATTCAAAGCTCGTTTTAATGTGTAGTTAGGAATGGTTCGAGACATTGTATGCTCGCTTCTGAATAAAATTTTGAATTGCTATTTCCTGAGAATCGAAGATCGAAAAAACTATGTCGAAACGTGTCAACTCAAAAATTATTCTGGTTGGTTGTTTCAGATTGCACAGATAGAGATTCCCCTGCTGCTGCTGACAGCGTTTCAGGCCTTGTAGGAGGATCGCAAGTCCTGCCGAATCGATAAAGGTAACGTTAGCAAGATCGATAATCGCGTTTGCAGGTACGCTGGTCGTGATAGATTTCAGTAGCTGCTCAACCTTATGGGCTGAAAAAGCATCAAATCGTCCGGCCAGTTTGAGGATCGCAATATTGTTCACCTGCGCGGCTTGAATATCCATTCTCTTTCCCTCTACATGTGAGTAGATATGCCAGCGGAGGTATGTCTATACCTCTTTAAATAAGCGCCCGCAACGTTTGCTTTTTGCAATGACCTCTTCCTTTTAGCTTTGACTTTCGGGCGCAAAGAATGTATTTACAGCCCTCTCCTATTCTTTCGGCACTGCTCGTCCTTTCGGGTAGGTTGGTCTGAGTCCAGGTATCTATCCTCAAAAATTTCCTTAAGCATTGATTTGTGCTGCCGATACCAATAAGTGAGTTCGTTTGCTTTTTGTTTTTGCTTTTTCAAGAAAGATTCAAAGTGCAAAAAGAAGGCGCAGCTTGGAAAATCAACTTTTGAGGAGAAATTGTAATGAGAACTATTCACTACAGCTTGCGCATCGCTGTCGTGCTGATTCTGGCCTCATTGATTTATGGGGGTGTGATCGCCATTTTGCAGCAGCCTTTTCAGCTTGCCGCTTTGATTACGATCCTGTGTATCGCAATCTTTGCAGAACGGTTGGGCGTTTTGCTGGAGTGGATCGGGCCAGTCGTTGGCTCAGTAAATATGAAAGAGCAGGAGCAAGAGCAAAATCGGATGGTTGAGTATATCGCTGGGAATTCCCTGCGTTATAAATCGCCATTGGTGATGGTTGCGCTGCGAAGCAAGAAACGGATCTCACTACATGTCGTTGCACGCTGTCTTCGTAAGTCCGATATGGTTTTTCGTAACCCGGCCGACTATCTACTGATTCTGATGCCTTTTACGACCCTGGAGCAGGCCCCCGTTGCGTTTGAACGACTCTCCGAGCGATTGCCGATCAAGGATATCGTGGTGGCCGACCAGCACATGTTACGAGCCCTGGTCGAAGCACAGCACCCCGCTGGCTCTGAAGGACTAAGGGAGATCTCTGCTCGCGAGCTGCGGATGATTTGCATCGAGGCATTTGATGCCAGAGTTGCAGCACTTCCTACAACAGGCGAGACGCTCGCAGTCCCTATCTTCAAGCTGATTGATGAAAGCGTTACAGAGCAGAAAGAACCCAAACAGGATATCTCATTGAAGGCTGAGGGAGGAATCCCGAGCTAAGCAACTACTTGTGTCAAGTAATCCTTGATGAGTCAGGAGTAAAAGGATGCCCAACGTTGCAAAAAAGCCAACAGTCAGTGTTGTTGTTCCAACCTTGAATGAGGCAAAGAACCTTCCCCATGTATTGCCACGTTTGCCAGATATTGTCACCGAAGTTGTGCTGATGGATGGTGGTTCCAAGGATAATACGATCGAAGTTGCTAAGGAGCTATGGCCTGGCATCATTATCAAACGCCAGACAGGCAAAGGCAAGGGCAATGCGCTAACAGAAGGCTTTGCCGCGACAACTGGCGATATTATCGTGATGATTGATGCGGATGGCTCGAATGATCCTCTGGAAATTCTGTTGTTTGTCGAGGCCCTGATGGATGGTGCCGATTTTGCCAAGGGGTCCCGCTATATTCACGATGCTGGCAGCGAAGATTTCACCTGGATTCGCCGAATGGGAAATGGCGGGATCAATTTAATGGCGAACATCTGCTTCAATGTTCAGTTTACGGACCTGTGTTATGGCTATAACGCCTTCTGGCGCTATTGCTTGCCTTACCTGAATATTGATTGCCCGGGTTTTGAAGTTGAAACCCTGATGAATCTGCGAGCCTTCAAAGCCAAGCTCAAAATTAAAGAGGTACCAAGCTTTGAGGCGGTTCGCCTCTTTGGCGAAAGCAAGCTCAAAGCCATTCATGATGGCTGGCGTATTCTGAAAACGATCATACGTGAGCGCATGAATGGTACCACTCCCGTCTATATCGAGCCAAAAGTCGTAGTCGATCGGCAGGGTCAGACGGTCTCTTAAAGCTCCTTTATAGCCAGGTGAATTGTAGCAAAGAGAAATAGAGGATTGGCGATGGATATATCCGTGGTGATTTGCACCTATACAGACAAGCGCTGGGATACGCTTGTCGCGGGCATACTTTCGGTGCAGCAACAGAGCCTTCCAGCGCACGAAATTATTATTGTCAGCGATAACAATCCGAAGCTTACCGAGCGCTTGCGCCGCGAAATTTTGGGCATTACTGTGGTTGAGAACACAGGTCAGAATGGCCTTAGCCTGGCCCGCAATGTTGGTATTGCGAATGCGACAGGCGAGGTAGTCGCCTTCATGGATGACGATGCGATTGCCGAACCCGATTGGTTACGCGAGCTGGCACGCTGTTATAAGGATGAAAAGGTGCTGGGTGTGGGAGGTTTTGTCAGGGCCGAGTGGGCCGGTGGACGACCGCGTTGGTTCCCAGACGAGTTTAACTGGGTGGTGGGATGCAGCTATCGTGGTCTCCCGGTGAGGAGGCGCCCGATCCGCAATTTTATCGGCTGCAATATGTCGTTTCGACGCGATGTTTTTTCTGTGATTGCAGGCTTTCAGGATGAGCTTGGCCGTGTCGCGGACCATCCCGTAGGTTGCGAAGAGACTGAGATGTGTATTCGGATCGGCAAGTATTTTCCCCATTCAACCCGGCTCTACGAGCCCCGCGCTCGTGTGAGTCATGTTGTTCCTGCCAGCCGTAAAAACTTGAAATACTTTTTAGATCGCTGCTTCTTTGAAGGCCGCTCGAAAGCCCATCTCACCCAGTTTGTTGGCTCGAAGTCTGGGCTTTCAGATGAGCGTAGCTATACGTTCCGAACGCTGCCAACGGGTGTCTTGATGGGAGTGGTGGATAGTATCAGGGAGCGGAGTTGGGCGGGGATTGCACGCTCAGGGGCGATTGTGCTTGGTTTGGGGTATACCACGGCAGGCTATCTAATTGCTCGTACCAGGCCGATTCAGGTGAAGAAGTCCCGGTCGCATATCGATACGCCGTTGATTTCGCCTATCCCGACCTCCGTTTGACTTCAATCAGTCGTTACGTCATATGAAGAAGAGAAGGTGTCAAAGATGAGTCTTGTAGCAGCACGTGGTAGTCGTATCTTGATGGTCTCAGCTCACTATTTTCCTGATATGGGAGGAATAGAAACGCACGTCTACGAGGTCGGCCGACGCCTTGTCCAGCAAGGCATCGACGTGACAGTACTGACGACTATTCCTCAGGGTGCGAATGCCAGGGTTCCGCATGAGCCAGAGAGCGGGGGCATGAAAATTATACGCGTCAAGGCCTGGCCTCATACAGGCGATCTCTGTATTGCGCCAGATATTTACGCAGCGGTGAAAGATGGTGGCTGGGATCTTGTCCACTGCCAGGGCGTTCATACGTTGGTCCCACCAATAGCGATGCGTGCCGCCAGGGACGCCAGGATTCCGTTTGTCGTGACCTTCCACACGGGCGGTCATTCATCGTACTTACGCAACAAAGCCCGCTCGGTCCAATGGCGGGTTTTGAGGCCGTTGCTGTCAAGCGCCAAACATCTCGTCGGAGTCTCGCAATTTGAAGCGAACTATTTTAGTCGGGTCTTACATCTGCCGCTGGAACGCTTTACCGTTATCCCTAATGGGGCGACGTTGCCAGAGGTAGATCCATCTATGATTGTACCGCACGAAGGTACCTTGATCGTATCACTGGGGCGGCTGGAACGCTATAAGGGTCATCAGCACATGATCAAGGCACTGCCCTTGATCCGCGAGCAGCGTCCGGATGCGCGTGTCCTGATATTAGGGGCCGGTTCTTACAAAGAGGAGCTCTATAAACTGGCAAGACAGATGGGCGTCTATCCGTATGTCGAGATTCGGGCGATTCCAGCCGGAAATCGTCAGGAGATGGCGGCAACGCTTATGCAGGCCTCCCTGGTGACGTTGATGAGCAATTACGAAGCCCATCCTGTCGCAATTATGGAGGCGCTATCGCTTAAACGGCCTGTGCTGAGCATTCACACCGCTGGTTCCCAGGAGCTTGCCGAACGCGGCCTGATTCGAACGATTCCCTTAAGAAGCTCGCCTGAGGCAGTGGCAGCGGCCGCCTTAGAGCAGATCGAGAGGCCGCTGATACCAAAATCCATTGCTCTGCCAACCTGGGAAGGGTGTGCCAGAAAATTACTTGCTGTCTATGAACAAGCCGCCCCACAATTGCAACTACAAGCAGTCTAAGTGTTTCGTCGTCCTAAAACCCTGACCAAAAGAGGTCAGAGCTTTTTTATGCCAGCTTGATCCTGCTTGCGTCGATCAGGCTCGATGGAATCATCAGAGACTGATATGGAACGTGACCAGGTAGATTGCAATATGGTAGGGAGTTAAGCAGGTTCAGTGAGAGGAGTGGTGGGTGTGTTGGATCGCTCATAAAGGTTTTATGGCACAAAAAAACTTCTCAAGGCTTGGAAGCCTGAGAAGTTTAAGAGTAGTGGCGTACCCGAGAGGGGTCGAACCTCCGGCCTTTAGATCCGCAATCTAACGCTCTATCCACTGAGCTACGGGTACATGTTGTGTGTTTTGGATTTGTTTACCGTTTCCGTTCACAGGGGACATAATACCGCATTCCCTGATATTTGTCAAGAGGTTAGAAGCGAGTTTTCGCAGGATTGGAAAAGTTCTCTAACCTCAGGGAGCCATATCGGTTTGTTGGAGTGAATGGCTTAGAAGTGCTTCCAGACGACAAGAGCCTTTAGATAAGGGTAGCCGCCTACTTCCACCTGAATGGAGATAAGCGGCCTTGCATTCTACTGCTTTTTCACATCCTCCCAAAAACCTCAACCACACCCAGCGTTATGCGAGGCCGTTGATTATCTCCCGTGCGCGATTGAGAGCGTCACGTCGCACATAATAGTAAGCCCAGAGGCCCTTTTTGCGACAATCCACGAGTCCTGCATCACGCAGAATGCGCAGATGGTGCGAAATAGTGGGCTGCTCCAGTGTAAAGCTCTCAACGATTTCGAAGACACAAACTTCCCCCTCATGCCGACTAAGCAGGCTGAGAATTCGCAGTCGGGTCGGGTCCGCCAGGGCCTTAAGCAACCGAGCTTGCCCGACAGCCTCTTCCTCTGTAAGTGCAGGCATAAACTTTGGTGCGACCCCAACAGCAGCGTTGCCCATCGCAGCCTGACGATTCAGAAAATTTATGGAACCTCCAGTAGCGTTCTGATTCGTGTTCACCTGCGTTTGTGTGGATGCTTGTCGTGGCGTATTCGTATGATTTATCGAAGTCATTGTCTACTCCTTCCATCCTCCCAACCGAAATTGTTTGATAAAATACTATAGTGGGGGAAATCAAACCTACATTCAGTATACAGAGGTATCCAAATTTAGGGCTATAGTCTCTAAAAGGGGTAGCTATCTTATGCTCTTGAAAAAGTGGATGTAGTTAAGAATCTATGATTGCTGAGAGAAAATAAGAATCGTGGTTTTTCCTCTTTTAGGTGATGGAGTGCTATGACAAGACAATTCGTACTGGTCAGACAAAAAAAATGAGAGAGGCCTGAACCTCTCTCATCCTTCTGCCAGGTGATCGCTCTAATGGCGAGCATCCTTGTTGTCGTGTCTGATCTGTAAGTGAAGCTCTTTTAGTTGCTTCTCATCTACGGGCGAGGGGGCGTTCATAAGTAGATCAACGGCACTCTGGGTTTTGGGGAAGGCAATAACTTCACGGATACTGCTTTCGTCCGCCAGCAGCATGACCAATCGATCCAGACCGAGCGCGATGCCTCCGTGCGGAGGTGCGCCGTATTCAAAGGCTTC
>DASSXK010000295.1:0-3567 GCA_035703945.1 Ktedonobacteraceae bacterium
AATTCTCCCTGGAAAATAATAATGGGCGACGTCACCGATATAAAATATGTTTGTGTTTCATTCACGCTTTAATTGTAGCATACCTTTATGCTTGAGTTAATAACTATAAATATATATCAGGGCAAGATTAAAGCCAGAGTGTCCTTGCTAAAAGACCAAAGGTTAAAGGAAATGCTGGAATCAGGCGTGCACAAACGCAGCAGTGGTGGTATCCAATCAGTACGGCACTTCTGCTCAAACGGGCACGCTCTCGGCATGGTTCGGGGCAGGTTTGGAAACACCTGCCTCACGCAAGGTAAAGCAGAAGAGGCTCCCTTCACCAACAATACCCGAACTCTCCAGCCAGATACGTCCCCCCATAGATTCAACAAGCTGCTTATTAATATAGAGACCCAGACCCGTCCCACGGATAGAGCCGCTAAGATCTCGCTGGAGGCGTGCAAACTTGCCAAAGAGTTTCGAGGCTTCAGCCGGCGGAATACCAGGGCCCCTATCCTGAACGAAAATGCAGACCTCTGGCTCTTCGGTATCCGCTCTCCATGAAGTTTCAGCACGAATGGAGATCGGCGTCCCGGCAGGCGTGTATTTGAGGGCGTTGGAAACCAGATTCTCAAGAATGAGTCCCAGGGCATGAGCGTCAGCAAAGACGCTAAGAGATTCCTCAATCTGGATATCAATCGGGTGCGTGCGGGCGGCCTGTGGCTCCAGATGATTCAACACCTCATGCATAACCGGATTAAGCACGACCGTTTCCAGGCGCAATGGGAGTGGCGAAACAAAGCTGGACTGTGCAGCATCTAGAATTGTTTCAATCAGTCGCTGAAGTTCCTCACCACCAAACAAGGCTTTCTCGATAAACAGGGCACGCATTTCTGGTTCCAGCTCATCTCCGGAAGCCGCAAGCAGGTCCAGATACCCTGTAACGGCCGAGAGGGGCGTTCTGAGTTCGTGGGAAACATGAATAATAAACTGGTCTTTTTGCTCATTCAATACGCGTTGCTGCTCGTAGGCCAGCTCTAATTCTCGCTGGCTTGTAGCCTGCTGCCGTATCGCGAGTTCATATAACCTGGCCGTCTCAACGCCAGGGGCGGCCTGATCAAGCAGATGCTGAAGCACCTCGAATTCCGGGCCAGCATACATCTGGTGATCTCCCCGCTCACCGAGCGCAATTATCCCAATAACCTGTCCATTTGGAGCTTTGATCGGAGCCAGCAACGGATCGGAAGCAATCCCCTGGGGATCGCTTTTCAGATAGCGAGCCAGTCCAGCCACTGCCCTGGCCCCTTCAGCGATCTCACTCAGGAACAAAGGACGATTCGCAGCCCCCAATTGTTTGATAGAAGGATGCGTTTCGGCAATGCGGCGTACGCTCTCCTGTCCTTCTGGCAAAAGGAGAGGGACGAGTTCAGTCAAGAGTCCGGCATTCTCCTGCACGCCTCGCTCCTCTCGATGCTGAAGCGGCATCAGTCGATAGCTCTGTGTCTCTTCGTCCAGAATGAAGAGGCAGACCTCCGGAGGCTGCAACGTTGCAAGTACGTCCATCTGCATCTGGTGGCTGGCCAGTGGAAGATCAAAAGTCCCCAGCCTCTGGCTGGCATGCAGTTCCTTGAGGCGGGCCGCATAATAGGCGGTCTCAGGGAAAAAGAACTGTTCGGAGAGACGACGCGAGACGGACCACACAGCCGGGGCTGAAATGACGCCAACCCCCACCAATCCGGCGAGGATCAAGGGGGCGCTACCACCAAGTAACTGGCTGCAAACAGCAAAGAGCAGGTAGGCGAGTAGCAAGATCCCAACGCCACCAATCACCCACGTCACCGCCTGTCGCACATACCGATCAAACACAAGTAGCTCATAGCGAAGCAGGGAGTAGGCCATTGCAATCGGAAAAAACACGAGGGAAATCATGCTGCGCGTCCCATCGATGTTCGCCGAGAGATGCAGTATCGTGGGGATGATCGTCAAGAAGAGAATTGGCACAAACGAGAGCAGTGTTCCGGCCAAAAATAGCCGTGTCTGCTGGATTGTGCGCACATTTTCCCTGGCCAGCGCCGCAACCACGATTATCGCCACGATCAAAAGTGTCGTAAGTATATAGTAGAAGAGCCCAAGGAAATACAACCAGCTCGGCAGGCTTAGGTGATAGACCGTATTGATCAGGCTCAAACAAACACAGATCAGGCAGAGCACACCCACGGCAACCTGGAGCAGGCCCAGCAGTTGTCTGAAGACAGCCCGATGCGGACGCAATTTGTGCGGGAAGCGAAGCAACAACAAAAACAGACAGAAAGTAGAAATCGCAGTAAAACTCTCTCCGAGCGCATTTGAAAATATATCTCCAAGCGAAGCCCCCGATAGCGTCCCGAACGCTATCGTCAGGAGGCTGCAAAATCCAAACAGCAGTGTGGCAACCAGGCGCTGGCGGGCATAGCTGTAGAGCCAGATCAAAGCCCCGACGCCAAAAAACAGCGCTCCTATCAACGCATACGTCGCATACCAGGCCCACAATGTTCCCGGTGGTCGATGCGTCCCAAGCAATTGTGTTTGCATCGCCTCGTAGGCAAGCAACAGGACAAACAGCGCTCCTATCAGCGCCAGGCCGCCCCCTCTCACTGTTCGTGAGGGAAGTAATCGCAGCATCGTGGCAGGCATATCCGCCCCTTCAGAAGAAGTCGAGTGGCAGTAGAGAACCGCTCCAGACTCAAGCAATATCAACGACAATAAGTGTCTGGTATCGCGAGCTAGCGAAAAGAGGGGCAGACGTCGCCTTTAGCAACCATTCAGATCAAGTCCCAGGATCAAACGGAGTCCTGGGGGAAAAGCCGCGCCTCGAAGTTGTTCTATTGGCTCAACGAGCACTGCGGCCGAAAGGCGATGGAAGACGGCGCTTGCCCAGGTTTGCTGTAGAGCCTCACGATACGTCTGAAGGGACAACTGTTGATGTTGCCCCTCCCCCTCAGTACTATCGACTGAAGAGGAGTTTTTCTGAAGGGTGGTCTGGTGGGCCAGAACGAGGGGATAGGTCTTTTTCTCGCGAAGGAGGTCCGTTTTTGTGAGAGGTTGTCCGTTTTCACCGAAGAGAGTCTGTTCGAGGTCATGCATATCATTTTCCAGTTGCGCAGCAAGACCAATATGCAAACCGATCTCCGCGAAATGTGTCGCGAGCGGATCGGGGGCATCGACAAGCGCGCAGGCCAACCGGCAGGCCATCCGACAGAGGCCGCCGGATTTCGCCTCAGCGATGACAATACATTCCTCAGGCTCGATCTCATCCCAGGATCGCTTTTCGGAAAGCAGGTCCAGGTGTTGCCCGGACATCGCCAGCCGGAGTTCCTCGCTCGCAATGCTTGCGAGATGCAGGGGGCGGTTAAAGCTGGTATCGAGCTCAATGAGTATCTGAAACCCCTCCTGATAGAGCGCAGTCGCACAGTTCAGAAGGGGTCCATCCCCAAGGGTTCGACGAGCCTCAGAGTCGTCGTCATCCTCCAGTTCGTCGAAGTAATCAAGCGCGCACAGAAGCAACTCACACGCCACAGCCAGACGACGAAAACAATAAGCATCCTGAGG
>DASSXK010000384.1:0-6463 GCA_035703945.1 Ktedonobacteraceae bacterium
CTCCAATTGCCAGCAGTGCTGCGATGAACCAATCTATCAAAGCTAGCTGTTTTGAGGAATGTTTGGACGCTTGAGACAAGCCTGAATCTACGGCGATTTCCGGATTGATGACGCGAATATCTGACTTCATAACCACCTTCATCACTCTATAAATGTCATGCCATTACGGATGATTTTTCCTGCTTCTGAAACACTAGGAAAATTATAACTTGAATTGCAAATTGGTAAAGTTAATTAGGAATGTATCAAGAGATTGGAATGTGCTGTATTTATGAAATCGAGTTGTTAGAGGTAGTAGCTGGCGAGAGAAATTCAAATGCTTTGCTTTTTTCTGTGAAAGGATGTAATAGATGTCTTATACTTGTGATAATTCGTGCTCTGTTAATGGCTTGGTATCTGCTGACAGATTTGTCACAGATTCGACATATTTAATGTATAAGTTTCTGGCATTATCTCTAAAAGAGGGCCTTTCTAAGTGAGGCTGGTATAACAATTTTGCGCATGATCGCAAAGGCAAGAGGTAATCCGATGGACGCATCCACATATAATCCTGTTAGACCGAATACCGACCAGAGAAACGTTTCGCGTTCCTGGTTTGATGTTTTTGTCAGCAAGCAGACATACCTGAATATGGGCTATCTGTTGCTGGCCTTTCCTCTCAGCCTGATCTACTTTGTGATTCTGGTGACTGGAATTGCAGTCGGGTCGGCGACGTTGATCGTCTGGATCGGCGTGCCGATTTTGCTGGGGATGATGGCCCTTTGGTGGCAGATCGCAACGTTTGAGCGCCTGCTGGCAATCCACTGGCTCAAGGTCCCAATTGCGCCGCTTGCTCGTTCGCTCAAGATCCAGATGACATTGCGGCAGCGTGTCATGAATCAGATCAATAATGGGATGACCTGGAAGAGCCTGATCTATCTGATCGTTAAATTTCCTTTTAGTATCCTGTGCTTTTCATTGCTGGTGTCGCTGATTGGTCTGTTTATTGGGACCGTTGCGATCGGGGTGGTGCTGGGAATTGTACTTGGACCCTGGATTTATCTGGGAAGCCTCTTTAGTCGGCGCATTGATCATAGTAGAATTCTGCCAAATTTATTGCGACTCTCGCTGAGTGGGTTTGGCCTGGGTATCCTGGTGCTGATGCTGGTGAATAGCCTGGCGTTTCTGGCTGGTCAACTGGCGAAGTCGCTGCTCGGAATGGATGACCGCGCCTTGCGCCTGGCTGAAGCAAATGCCCTGGCCGAAGAGCAACGCCGAAAAGCCGAGCGAGCAGAGCAGAGCCGCCGCCAATTGATTGTAAGTGTCTCGCATGAACTTCGTACACCGATTGCCAGTATTCGCGGCCATGCCGAGTCCCTGATGATGGCGACCGACGAGGGCACGGTTGCTCCACCCCCGGATGAACTGCATAAATACCTGAATATTATGTTGCGGGAATCCGAACGCCTGGGATCGCTGGTGGATGATCTGTTGTCGCTGGCGAGGATCGAATCGGATGAACTCCATTTGAAAATAGAGCCAGTCAATGTAGCAGAGGCGATTGAGGAGGTTTATCAGTCGTTGATGCCGTTGGCGAAGCGCGAGCGGCAGGTGGCGTTGGTGCAGCAGGTTGAGCCGGGATTGCCTTTTGTGCTGGCTGATCGGCAACGCCTGATTCAGGTTTTGCTGAATCTTGTGCGTAATGCGATTACCTATACGCAAGCGGGTGGAATTGTCTCGATCTCGCTACAGCAGATAAGCTGGCAGGCCTTGGAGATAGCAGTGGCCGATACCGGGATGGGTATTCCGGCCGCTGAACTGGAGCATGTGTTTGAGCGTTTTTATCGCACCGATGCCTCGCGCTCGCGCTCGACGGGCGGCTTTGGCCTGGGATTGGCAATTGTACGCGATCTTGTTCAGGCGATGGGAGGCGCGATTCAGGTCCAGAGCAAAGAGGGAGAAGGGAGTCGGTTTGTAATTTGCTTGCCGATTGCTTTCAGCCAGCAGGCCGCATCTCAGATGATGGCGCAACCGAGGAGGCAAATTTAGTTTTATTGGTTCGTTCCGTACTGCTCAGGTAGATGATATAATAAGGTCTACTATACTTTTCTATAGACCAGAGCTTATCTTTAGCGTCTATGCCTTAAAGACCTGTTTTAATCTTCTGATTAGCCTATCACTTCGCTGACTGAACGCGCTTGAGAAGCTTGCTGAAACATTGCCAGCACCGCTTTAGTTGGGAAGCATCCAAAGCTGTCGGCTTGGAAGCGTTCAGTAGGCGCGAGAGCGCCGTTGCGAAGTGTCTTGTAAGAGCAAGAGGGATGGTAAAGCATGCCAACGATTCTCGTCGTTGAGGATGAGGTGGGAATCAATAATTTGATTCGTTCGCACCTGGAAGCTGATGGACACCAGGTCCATCAGGCGTATGATGGTCTCTCGGCTCTGACTGCTGTGGCGGAACATCATCCCCAACTCGTTATTTTGGATTGGATGCTGCCGGGCCTGGATGGACTGGCGGCCTGTCGTTATTTGCGCCAGCAATATCTAATGCCGATTATTATGCTGACGGCCCGTTCCGAGGAGGTTGATCGTATTCTCGGTTTGGAGGTCGGGGCAGACGACTATATCAGCAAGCCTTTCAGTATTCGTGAGTTGATGGCGCGGGTGCGGGCGATGCTTCGCCGGGTTGCCCTGGATAGTCGTTCGGATATTTCTTCTGTTCAAGTTGCTCCTGCATTGGTGGTGGGTGGACGCGAGGCAATCCCATCCGCGCCAGCTCCAATTATTCAAGGACCATTGATGATTGCCGTAGCTGAACGGCAGGTGATGCTGAGTGGTGCGATTTTGGATCTTACCCCGAAGGAGTATGAACTGCTGGTGTTGCTGGCCTCTCATCCGGGGCGAGCGTTCAGCCGAGAGTTTCTGTTGCAGCAGTTGTGGGGCTATGACTACGATGGCTTTGATCGCACAGTGGATACGCATGTGATGCGTCTGCGCAAGAAGCTCGGAGTCCTGGGCGAGAAGGTGCTGACGGTCTGGGGCGTTGGATACCGTTTTGTACCGTAGGCGATTGCATTATTGTCAAGCTCAGCACGCCCGCTCTTTGTGAATATTTTTTCTTTTCCATTACACTTGCCTCCCATTGCTTTTTTGCTTGCTTATTTAACCTGATATGCAAGTAGTTGTGAATGGGGTTCAGGGGTGAAACCCCTGGAGGGGCCTGGGGTCGCCTCCGCCTTTCTCCTCCCTTTGCCACCGCAGGTGGCGGAAAAACTTGCACTTAAGGTTATTCAGCATGTTTTGCATATAAATCCTTTTTGTATTTCAGGTCAACTGTATCCTGTTGGGGTTACATTTCCGTGTACTTACATATATAAAGAAGACCTTATGCAAGGAGAATTGGTATGCAACAAAGCACCTCAAGTAGTGCTGGGATGCAAATGCCAGATGAGTCAAGGACTGCTGGTGGTGAGGACAGGCGCGGAGCGCATGTTCGACACATTATTGAAGGCGTCCTATGGGTTATTGGGCTGATTGTATTGGCGGTGGCGGCTTATATTACGCATGGACATCCTGGTCCATATCCGGGTGAGCTGGAGCTTAGCCGGAGTATTCAAAGCATTCACTTTAACGCAATTATTATTAACTGGTTACAGTTTGTTAGCGCATTGAATGATCCGATTCCGTCGTCAATTGCCCTCGCGGTTTGGGTTGTGTTCCTGTTCATTATGCGCTGGTTCAGGGCTGGAATTTTCTTGCTCCTGTGTGTTGGCGTTGGAAATGGTATCGATGCCCTGATTGGAGATCTGGTCCAGCGTCCTCGCCCAACTCCAAATCTAATTCATGTGGATAGTTTGTTGAAGTTCAATAGCTTCCCTTCTGGCCATAGCTGTCATATGATGGTTTATTATGGGTTTCTGCTCTACCTGAGCTTTACAAAGCCTGTGCGTGAGTGGCGTTATCGCTGGTTCCTGTTGCCGTTGCAACTTTTCGCGTTGCTGAATATCCTGACAGTTGGTTTTGCGCGTTTGCAACAGGGAGAACACTGGCTCACGGACGTACTGGCAGGCTACCTGTCGGGTGCGATCTGGCTGTTCTTATTCATCTTTTTGTATCGCCTGGTGACTGATAGGCTGGCTCGTCGTAAAGCCGCAAAGCTGGCAGAAGAGCAGAAGACGCAACCTAAAGAACCACTTCCACAAATGTAATCCGGTCTTTCAGTTAGAAAATCAAAAAGCTCATTCGTTGTTGCCTTTCAAATGAGAGGGAAATAACGAATGAGCTTTTTCTTACGTGTAAGCTTTTACATTTTGAGGAGTGCTCTGGTTTATAGCAACTGTGATGTGCTCGTCGTTTGAGCTGGTTGAATTTGTCGATGCAATTGGCTCTTTTTATTGACTGTAAAAATGGGTAAAATAGAGGAAAGAATCCGGAAAATTAAGCAGATGTGGTTTAGTCAGGTCGGGGGCAATCACCTATGGATATTCCACGAGAGTCGGCAAAATTCTGGCATGATCCTGCACTCAGCAACCTTGAGATCTTGCATGCAACGTATATTACACATTCCTTTGCCCTGCATATCCATGAGGGATACTCTATTTGTGTGATTGAGCGGGGCGTAGACCGTTTTGCGTATCGCCACAATGTCTATGATGCTTCTGCTGGCAGCATTGTTTTGATTAATCCTGGTGAGCCGCACACCGGTGGGGCGATCTCTCAAGAGGGCTGGACCTATCGGGGTCTCTATCCGGCGACCGATCTGCTTCAACGCGCTTCCTCCGAGCTTGTGGGGCGGCAGCGTGGAATACCATTTTTTCCTGAGCCGGTCGTTCATGATCCTCTGAGTGCCAGCCTGCTTTTAGATCTGCATCGTGCGCTTGAAGTCTCGGATTCAGCTTTGGAAAGCGAGTCACGCATGCTCTGGACGATGGCTCAACTGGTGCTACGTCATGCTGATGACCACCCCTTTCTGCCCACGATTTCGGTTGAGCGCGATTATATTAAGAAGGCCCGCCTTTACCTGGAAGAGCATTATACCGATAATGTCAGCCTGGAAGAGCTGGCTTTACATACCGGCTTGAGTCCTTTTCACCTGTTGCGGGTCTTCCGACGCACGGTTGGATTATCTCCCCATACCTATCTGACCCAGGTACGTATCCGCCATGCTCGCCACTTGTTACTGGCGGGGATGCCGATTGCAGCCGTGGCCCTTAATGTTGGGTTTGTTGATCAGAGTCATCTGACGCGCTCGTTTAAGCGGACGGTTGGTGTGCCGCCAGGGCAGTTTTTGCAGGTGCGCAATTTTGTACAAGACAAGCACGGGCGGGCCATTTAAAATTGAGATATGTATACAACAGCACGCTCTGAATTTATCGCGGGTGCGAAGGCGGAACTTCCAATCCTGCTGGGCGCTTTTCCTTTTGGGATGATTTACGGGGTTGCGGCCCTGAGCGTCGGGCTCCCGGCCAGTATCGCGCAGTCGATGTCCTGGATTGTCTTCGCGGGTTCGGCCCAGTTTGTCGTGACCCAGTTGCTTAGCGCCTCAGCTCCGGCGTTGGTTTTAATGCTCACGGTCTTTGTGATTAATATTCGCCATGCGCTCTATAGCGCCTCGCTTGCGCCTTATCTCAAACATCTGCCGCTGCACTGGAAGTGGCTGCTGGCTTATCTACTGACCGATGAAGCCTATGCCGTGGTGATTATCCACTATCAGGAGCATGGTTCGCTGGCCAAAAAACACTGGTATTTTCTGGGTGCTGGCCTGGCTCTATGGCTGACCTGGCAGTTTAGCACGGCCTTTGGAGTCTTTTTGGGAACACAGATTCCTGCAAGCTGGTCGCTGGACTTTACGGCGACGTTGACGTTTATCGCGCTGGTGGTGCCAACGCTGCGGGATCGGATCGGCCTGCTGGTGGCGCTGACGGCTGGGCTTGTGGCGGTCCTGGGTTCGGGTCTTCCCTATAAGCTGGGACTGGTGACGGCCGCTTGTATCGGGATTGCTGCCGGTCTGGCACTGGAAACAAAACTGCTCTCCATACAAAAAGAAAAGGGTGAACAGGCGCTTAGCGGCGAACTCTCAGAGACTCGAAAGGAAGAGGGAAGATGAGCATCTGGTTGGTCATGCTGGCGCTGGGCATTATTACGTATGCGATTCGTCTGTCCTTCATTTTGCTGCTGGGTAAGCTGGAGATGCCTGATCTGCTGACGCGAGCCTTTCGCTTTGTGCCGATCGCGGCGCTGTCGGCCTTGATTGCGCCAGATATGTTTCTGCACCAGGGCAAATTTGTTGGGACGCTGGCAAATCCGCGTTTGCTGGCAGCTTTGTTGGCGATCCTGGTTGCCTGGCGGACACGCAATGCCTTATTGACAATCGGCAGCGGAATGGGTTGCCTCTGGTTGCTGGAACTCTGGCTGCATTGATGGGCCTTTTGAGGGGGATGAGCGGCTGCTACTTGCTTTTTTTGCGCCTCTCTATGTTAATGTG
>DASSXK010000389.1:0-3564 GCA_035703945.1 Ktedonobacteraceae bacterium
CGATGACTGGCATAAAGTACACAAGTTTGGTGTGCAGGGTCTGCGAGGCCTCCAGAAGTATCGAGCCAAGCAGCGCAATCCCTGAGCCAATCAGAATCGCCAGCAGCATCGCGAAGGACGCCACCAGCAGCATCGGCCCCAGCCAGAGCGAAACGACCGTCCAGAGATTCCCTCCGAGCAGCCCAACAATTCCGATCGAACTAATGAGCGAGAGCAGTGCATTATAGCCGAGTACCAGCAGGAAACGTGAGAACAGGACATAACGAATCGACGTTGGCGTCGAAATCGTCAGTTCATAGGTCGGATCGTGCTCTTCCCCGTAGAGCATCGCGACGCCCACCCCCGCAGAAATTGTGCTGAAGAGATTAAGCACGGAAGCCGCCCCCACCGCTGCTCCAGGGATCGCCCAGTTGCTTACGACACTTAGCAACCAGCCACCGAGTATGACCAGGGCGCTCGCCCACCAGACGCTGCGCGGCACGATCGAAATCTGCATTTTGAAGATGCGTGCGAACTGTCTGGCCTGAAATTGAAGCCTCCAGGGGTCCCAGAAATGTCTCTGTCTGGTTTGTTGCTCTGCTTCAAGCGCTTTTTGGGCCTGGAAGAGACTATCAGGGGCGGCATCGGGCACGAGAAGCGCGGCGCTATTGATCGTCGCCGTCAAACGTGCGAAGGCCGCAGAACGTTCGGGCAAGCTCTCTGGCGCGGGATCAAGCGTTGTGAATAGATTGACGACCTCTTGCTCTTCCAGGAGCAGCACCTGTTCCAGGTCTGCGCAGGAGCGACAGTCTGCGATATGTGATGCGACGAGCTCTGCCTCAGTCGGATCTAACTCGCCAGCGTGCCAGGCGAGAATTTGATCTTCCAGGAGGCAGGCGTTATTTGGCTTCGAGGGCAAGTGTTCTTTCATGATATTTCCTCCGAAAGTCACGCATGGCGCGCGTCAATAATGGACCGACCGATGTAATCGAGATATTAGCGGCCTGGGCAATTTCAGCGTAGCTCAGGCCGATGCTGCGCAGAAGCAGCAGGGTTTGTTGTCTTTCAGGCAACGCTGCCAGCAAGGTCCGCACCTGACTATTCTGCTCGTCTACCAGCATCAGGTATTCTGGATCTTGCTCGGCGGCGCTCAGTTCGGCCTCACGGTAGGTTGTCACGCCGATCTCTTCCTCGCGTGTGGTGCGACGCTTACGCGAACGCAGCACGTTTAGTCCAAGGTTGGTTGCGACGCGACAGAGCCAGGCCCGTTGACCCGCCTCATTGGTTGTAGTGGGAGGCGTATTGTAAAAGCGTAAAAAGACCTCCTGCGCAATATCCTCGGCTTCGTCCGCTTGACCGACACAGCGGAATGCCAGTTGATAGACCAGATGATAATAGCGGTTAAATGTTGCTTCAAACGCTATTGCTTCGGATGTTGTCATACGAATATTTGCTTCCTGCTGGCTATTCAGTCTGTTGGCTCTTTTACGCGCTTACATAAATTAAGACACCACGCTTCAGGCTTTTGAGACAGGAAATAAAGGCTGCGCGAAAAATTGCCAAAAGGTACCTGAGTAGCCTCTTTCTATGAATGTACGAGTGAAAAGTGAGAATCCATTTCCCTGTTGCCATACTGTTGTCACAAGGGTATGGCATACTTGAACTATCGAGGATATATAATAGCAGATCGAAAGAGAAAGAGGTACTATTATGAGCAATTCAAGCGAAGGCGTCAAAAATACTGGCATTGGTGGTCCTGGTTTTGTTTCGATTTTGGTGAGCGATCTCGCCGCCTCGGCAGACTTTTATGAGCATAAAATTGGCATCAAACGCGATCCGCTGGTCTTTCCGGGAGCTGTGGCCTTTCTGAGTACCATCCCATTTGCTCTCAGGCAGAAGCCAGAGGGTGTAAAGCTTGATAGCGCCTCTAATCCTGTTGCGGTCTGGTTCAAGGCTGCTGATGGTCAGGCCGCTTACGAAGCCCTGGTCCAGGCTGATGTTACAATCCTGAAGCCTCCCTTCGATGGACCGTTTGGTCGCACGTTTGTCTTCTCCGATCCCGATGGCTATGCCATGACGGTCTACGAGTTGGATGAGCCGATTCTTGAGCGGATGCCGAAGCCTTAGTAAGTAGCTTGCTTGAAAGGTCTGCTGGGAGTCTCGGCAGACCTTTTTTGTGCAATGATGCTAGCCAAAGCAAGCGTCAGCCGATAATTCTGATTCCTCGCCCGGCGAAGGCCGCCGCGAAGCGTTCATAAGGGATTTTTGCGCCAGCCCGCAGGTCTTCGTAGCGTCCCGAAGGATTGTGCAAGAGCAGCGACTTACAGGTTTCACCCTCCCACTCGATGCCGTGGACCAGGACCAGGTGGCCGCCGCGTCGGGGAATATCCTCTTCCCGCCCGCCAATTTTAGGGCTGACAGAGGCGATGATTAGCTCTCCCCACCGTATCCGTTGACATAACTCCTCAAGTGTCAGGGTGCGGCAGACGCTACTATTGAGGCCGTAGCGTTGTCCAAGTTCAACCAGGGGCTTATAGTACCAACCGAGGTCCACGAGCCTCCCTTGCTCATCGTGGACGCGATAACCGCCCAGTTCAAGACCTTGGCGTAGTAGCTCCATCATTGTCAGTGGCTGTTGTGGGGGGGCGAGTGCCTCGATTGCCATTTTTAGGCAGGCGATCCCGCAAGAGCGACGGCACCAGAAATCATATTCGGCGGGATCTTCGCTCCCGAACTCGTGCCAGCGAGGATCGTCTCGACCATCAAAGCCAGCATAGATATAGTCATGGATCAGTTCGGGGCTGGCATATTGGGCCTGATAGGGAATGGGAGTGGGGAAGCAGTAAAGTTGGGGAGACTGGGCAGTTTCGGGGTCAAATGGCACCGTGATACTCCTTTGTTGTTGGTGATTGGATGGCTCTGCGAACGCAAGCATGAACCTCTGACTCGATTGTAGCACATTCCAGTTCTTTTGTTAGCCAGGGGAAAGTAATATTGAGAAATGCCTGGTACTATAGTTTGTTTATCTCTATATATGATATGGTTGCCTTCTTGAGATAAATTAAAGCTTGGTTGTATTTAGAGAGATAATGCTCGTTTGCACGTTTCTATTGATAGAATGAAAATCGATCAAAATTTGTGTTTAAATAACTTTCAGCACAAATGACACCAATTTTAATGTATTTATTTTTATCTAAAGAAGTGAGAACTTAGATGTCGGACGACTTGCAGCCTGGTGCGGACCCGGAAGAGTATAATTCAAAGCTTCAAGGGCCTGGTCCCGTTGGGCATGTTACTTCTGCCCAGGAAGCTTTTGGGCAATTTCCTGTTGCTTCTGTACAAGAGGCGTTTGGTCAATTTTCCGAAAACCTAAATGAAGCGAAGGCCCCATTGACCTATCAAAATCCTGGATTCTATAACAATCCGGGGATCAATGCTTTTCCGCCGAACGATGGGTATGCTCCCAATACCCACGCCGTACCACCTCAGGACTCGTATGGACAGCCGCCCTATCGGTACCAGAACGCTCCAGTTATGCAACCACCAGCACCGCTTCCATTGTGGACGGCTTTTCGTCAATTGCCC
>DASSXK010000429.1:0-7360 GCA_035703945.1 Ktedonobacteraceae bacterium
CATTCTCCATAAGGGCAGCCGCTACCCGCCCTGAAAGATGGGCCTGCCGTCCAGAGTCATCCTGGAAGACATCGAAAATGGCGAACGTTGAGGGTCCCATGCGTACCGCGAACCAGGCAGTTGTGCCCGGCTCGGCCTGAACCAGCGGAAGCCCGCCCTCTAGGAAACGCTCAACCTCAGCCTCTTTCCCCGGTAAAGCTTCCAAACGAACAAACAATCCAACTTTGACCATGATGTTTCTCCTTTGCGGTGTGCTTTGTGATTTTAACGTAGTATAGGCAGTCAAAAGATGATTCGTCTTAGTGTTACATCTTCTAAAAGCGGGGCAGGCAGGCAAGCGATACGAAACAAAACGCCCATGTTGTTATCCTTGCGGTTTCCAGGTAAAGGAGACAGCGTGGTAGCGGACCCGAGGCAGGGCGATGCGATTGTTGCCCAGTTGAATCTGCTGCGACTCCATCACATATTTGATACGCAGGGCAATCGAATGAACCATACTCGGATCGGCATTGATCAAAAGCACCAACGTATCGTTTCTATGCAGACTCAGCAGATCGTTCTTTCTGATATTCTTGCGAATCACCGGTACAAGCGCACGAGCCATACGCAAGCGGATACGCTGCTCGTGCTTACGGAAGGTATCATGCTCGTTTTCCACACGCGAGAGCTTGAAGACAATCACACTCTGAGAGTTATAAATTCGTCTCAAGCGGCGATTTTTATCTTCGGCACGTCTGCTGAGCGGAGTAGGTTTGCTCGTTTGCTGAGCAGGAACATGGCTCACATCGTACGCTCCCCGCAGCCGTGCCAGACCCTCCAGCACGAGCGCACCCGCCGTCCAACACATCTGTCGGGGGGTGCTGATGGCTTCGGGGGCATTCTCAAGCAGAACACGCAAAAAGGCCGCCGCTTTCAGGCGAGAACCAGAGAAATGTCCCTCAGCACGCGCTTGAAGATAACCACAATATATTAGTCGTCGCTGGGCAAGAAAATCTCGAATATTCATGGGTGCTTTATTATAAACAAAAGCTTCCGGAGCATACACCATCCGCAACCCTTGCTGCGCAATCGTCGTCTGAAGGGAGATTTCATCTGCGATAGTCGTAGACGGGATCGACTCAACGATATTGCGAAAAGCAACAACCTCACTCGGCTCAGGGACACGACGCGCAATCCCATCCTGCAACTGCTCAAGCAGATAAACGGCATGGCCGATAAAGGTATTTTGATCGTTGAGCGGGACAGGTCGGGCTCCGACCATCCCAACAGTCTCATCTTCGAACTGTGTGCAGAGCCGCTCCAGCGTATCAGTATCGGGAAGGGCATGCGCCCCCATCAGTACCAGGAGTGGGCTGCGAGCCTCGCGCAAAAAGAGATTGATCGCCGAGGCTCTTCCCTCACGTTTCTTTTGGATGAGCAGATGTATACAGGGGTTCTCACGCATATATTCCCGAACGATGGGGATCGTATTATCTGTGCAACCACTGGCGACAACGATAATTTCTGAGAGGCAGGTCTTCTCGCACTTCTGCTCAAGAATAGCCTTGAGCACCCGTCGAATATTGGCCTCTTCATTATAGGCCATCACCCCAACGCTGTACGCCAACAACGGAACTTGAGTCAGGACGGTAGAGATGTGTGCGCCATCTGGCTTCACCAGCGTTGGGGGAGGCCGGTCCGGATAATACTGCGCAATATCCGGGGCAAGGCTCAGCACAGGCTTACTCCTTTATTCTTCAAAGATCTTTCACTTCTCTTATCGGCCAACCTGCCCAAAGATTGAGTGGGATGGATTCATTTTCATAAAATTGCATTTTTAACTTTATCTGAAAAGATGTCGCCCGCGTCGGCGAGGCCAATTACTATCCTTTTGGGCAATGACAACTTCCCGGTTTCAGGAATATACTGTCATAAAATGTCTACACCATCCTGCGGAGGCTCTTTTTTATGTCAATCACAAAAAATACGAAGTTGCTTATAATCATTGCACTGACGCTGGGCATGACGCTGGCAACGCTTGATACGACAATTATTTCCACGGCGATGCCAAAAATTGTCGGGCAACTGGGAGGCATCTCACTCTACTCCTGGGTATTTTCTATTTATTTGCTGACCTCAACCACGACGGTCCCGCTATATGGCAAACTGGCGGACCTGTATGGACGGAAGCCGGTCTACCTGACGGCGATGACAATCTTTCTCGTGGGCTCCATTGCCTGTGCGCAGGCTCAAGGGATGGAGCAGCTTATTCTTTTTCGGGCGCTTCAGGGGATCGGGGCAGGTGGAATCGCCCCACTGGTATTAACGATGATCTCCGATATCTCTCAAACGCGAGAAGAGCGGAACCGCTTGCAGGGTCTGATCGGGGCCATCTGGGGAATCTCTAGCGTGGTTGGACCAGCGATTGGCGGCTTGATCGTCGATTATTTGTCCTGGCCCTGGGTCTTTTATATCAATCTACCCTTTGGTCTGCTTTCAATTGGCTTCCTGGCCCTTTTCTTTAAAGAGACAATCACCCGTCAGAAGCACCAACTGGACTATCCAGGCACGATCCTGCTGACGGGCGCGGTGATTGCTCTGCTGCTGGCGCTGCTTCAGGGCGGGGTGGCCTGGGACTGGTTTGCCCCCCAGAGTATCGGCCTGTTTCTGGCCGCAATCCTCCTGGCAGGGCTGTTTCTCTGGGTTGAGCGCCGGGCGGCAGAGCCCATTATTCCGCTCTCGCTCTTCGCGAATCGCACGATTGTGATCGCCAGCATTGGGGGCTTTATTCTGGGCTGCTTGATGTTTGGGATGAGTACCTATATCCCGCTCTTTATCCAGGGCGTAAAAGGCGGCAGCGCCACAGAGGCCGGGTTTATCCTGATCCCAGAATCGTTTACCTGGTCGCTTATTTCGATTATGATCGCGCTTATTCTCAGGCACGCGGGCTATCGGTCCGTTGTGCGGCTGGGAACATTAATCGTTGTTCCGGGAGTTGCACTGCTCTTGCTCTTTGCGCCGCAAACGCCGCTGTTTTTAATCATACTGGCGATGTTGCTGATCGGTTGTGGGTTGGGACTCTCCTCAAATGTCTATACGCTCTCGATGCAGAGCGCGGCCCCGCGAAATCTGATCGGGGTTGCCAGCGCCTTTACGCAATTTGTGCGCACAATTGGCGGAACGGTCGGGGTGGCAATTATGGGGGCGATCCTGAATGCCCAGCTAGCGCAGCACTTCGCCCCGATTCTCTCCAATAACCCTCAGGCCCTCTCGCATATCCCAAAAGGGGTCGCGCCAGCCAATATTCTGCTGACACCTCGGCTACGAGCGGCGCTGCCAGTGGATTTCCTGAGCCAGTTGACGAATGCGCTCTCCCAAAGTTTGTTCTGGGTCTACGCCTTGATGCTGTTCCTGGCGGTAATCTGCCTGATCACGATGATCTGGTTCCCACGCGACCAAAAGGGACAAACAAAACCACAAACAGTGGACGAGATCACGCCCCAATCACTGCCAGCAGCAACCTCAGGCGACTAAATACAAAAAAACGGCATCAGAAACGACGATGTTTCTCATACCGGAAAGTCATTAAAAAACGAAAAGAAGGAGGATTGCACCGGATGTGCAATCCTCCACGCGAAGCTGCCCGCTTAATGGAAATGCACAGTACAACGATTATTTGAAAACATGAGAGTCTGATCGACGATCAGGTTGTGGGCTGGATGCAGTATAACTTTGGTTGCGGATCGGGTCAGGCTATATTCGCAGGCCAGCAGGGCTGGACGATGGGTAATGACGCGAGGCCCAACCCACAGGTCGATATGCCAGCGGTGATGATAACGCCAATCATAGGAGCACTGGCCGCAGGCATCTTCCATGACAAAATATTTGCGGAGATACGGCAGATAGACAATCGAGCCAATCGGCAACTCTCCCCGATAGCTCGCCATCGTGACGGGATCGGCATAGGTGCCTCGACCCTCGGTCGCGAGATTGTGGCGCGTCGGATAGCCGGCCTTGCGAGGATAAGCAATATAGGCACTGGGTCGAGACCCATCGGTATAACTATAAGCGGTCGTATGCATCATCACGACCGTCGAACGAGCGCTGACCTGAACCGAAGCGGCCTCGGCCTGACGCGCCCCACCGGCCTCAACAAACAATACCACTAACAACAACAGAATACTGCCAACAACAAGTAATTTTCGTTGCTTCAAAATCTTCTCCCATCCAAAAAGCATGATACGAACGAGTTCGCATCATGCACCTAACACATCTAACAAACGCTAAAACTATCCTTGTTATCAGGAGCAATCACATCCAGCATTCAGAATAAAGCGGCTTTATAAGCCAAACTGAACGCTTTAAAAAGCGCAATTTAACGCATAAAATTCTAAAAGATGTTTTCCATGCAGCACTCCCTTGCTTCTATAAGTATACGGAGAGGCAATAAAAATCGATCAAATTACCTTTTTTATATGCCTGCCAATAGGATTGCAGTTGCCAGGAGTCAATGTTCTGCCAATGGGATTGCAGGTACCAGAAGCCCCTTGCCTGGGTCCAGGGCTGCGCCCTGGTTCATCCCCCCTCCCTCGCCGCCGGCAGGCGGCAATTAGAGTGACAACCCACCAGACTTTAAAATCTGATCCGTAAGCGGGAACTAAACGTAGTAGTGAAATGTTAGTATAGATGGAACCACTAAAAATGATCCTGACGCGGAAAATCCTGACCGCAACATAAAAAATATCAGTGAACGGAGCAGAGATCACTATGCAAAAAGCTACATTTGGTGCCGGATGTTTTTGGGGAGTTGAAGCTGAATATCGCCAGATTCAGGGCGTACGTGCCACAGCCGTAGGCTACGAAGGTGGAAAATTAGAAAATCCCTCCTACAAGGATGTCTGTAGCAATCGAACCGGCCATGCCGAAGTCGTCGAGGTCGAATTTGATCCCGAGCACGTCTCATACGAGACACTTCTGAACGTCTTCTGGGAGAACCACGATCCAACGACCCTCAATCGCCAGGGTCCAGATGTTGGTACCCAGTACCGCTCGGTCATCTTCTTCCACTCACCCGAGCAGCAGGCGGCTGCCGAGGCTTCGAAAGCGAAGCTGGAGCAGGCGCACCGCTTCAAACGTCCAATCGTGACCCAGATTGTTCCGGCTGAGACCTTCTACAAGGCCGAGGACTATCATCAGCAATACCTGGAGAAACGCGGCCTCTCAAGCTGCAAAATCAGCTAAGGTTCACGAAACAAACGTCTCTCGTTACATAATCAAAGAACAATACAATAAAAGCGAGGTTGGTTATACATACCAGCCTCGCTTTTGTAATTGTGGCAAGTTTGTCACAATTTCGCCATATTTCGAACACATCCGGCCCCTATACTGTGAGTGAAGCAGAAAAAAACATATGCTTATAAAAAGCTTCTACGTCATTAAATAGCTGCTACATCTCATGCCGGAAAGGATCTATTCGATGAGCCAGTATCAACGCTACGAGCAAACGCCACCACCAATTGAACGCTATGATGGTTACACAGGCGCAAACTATCCCAACCCATCCAGCGCAGGCTATTATCCAGTGGACGGACCACAGGCGACCGAGCTTCCCTATCAGGGTATGACTCCTCCGCCCAGCGAGGCTGGAATAGCTCCTATATATCAACCAACTCATAGTTTTCTGGGGATGCCAGAGACCGATAGCCATGTGCTGGCCGGAATAAGCTATCTTGGCTTATGGGTCACAGGGCTGCTCTTCCTGATCTTTGGGGTCAAGAACCGCCTGATTCGCTTCCACGCCATGCAATCCCTGCTCTTCTTTGGCACAGTCAATGTCCTTTACATCGTACTGATCACGATCATGGCCAAGCAGATTCCTTTTATCTGGGGCTTTGCCATTTTGGCCTTTGTCTTGATGAATATCGTGGCCCTGATCGGCTGGATCTACGGCATGATCGGTGCCTTTTCTGGTCGCTACACCAAGCTACCTTTCGTTGGGGACATCGTCGAGCGGGCAATCTTCAGCGATCCACGCTTGAAATAGCCTCATGGAGAGACAAAGAAGAACAGGCACCATCTGAAAAATATAATGCAGATGAGCCTGTTTTTGTAAGATCAAGTCCGGTTTGCTAGATTAAAAGGAACATCCTACGACCGCTTGTCAGAAGGAAGCAAGGCCGCCATCAGCTCAAAGAGGCTCAGCATATTTAGCGATATCTGATCCTGGCTCAGTTCGCGATAGATTGAGGCTACATTGACCGCCATGCGCTCAGCCTCGGACCAGTCCCGATAGCGTTCCAAAGGAATATCCCTGGCAGCATCGGCCACCGACATGCCCGCCTCGTAGCGTTTGCGTGCTTCCTCGTAGATATATTCAAAATAGCCTTTGAGATCCCTCACACCCTGCTTATCCGTGATTGGGCCATGACCCGGCACAATCGTCTCGACATCCATTGCCAGGATACGATCGCAGGCCCGCAACCAGTTTCCAACCGGACCAGCCCAGATAATTGGATGTCCCCCGATAAAGAGTATATCGCCTGTGAAGACGACTTTGTCACCAGGAACATAGACCAGCGTATCGCCCCGCGTATGGGCCGGACCCACCTCGATGAACTGAACCGCCTTCGAACCGACCTGGACGGTCATCTCCCCACTAAACGTCTCTTTCGGCAGAGTCGGGGTGATATTTTCAAAATCAAATGCCCCAAAAGCATATTCGAGAAATACTCCAACCTGACCCATCTCCGAGGCCTGCTTCATAAGTTGGGCAAACAGTGCAGGCTGAGGACCAGAAATCATCTCCTGAGCCGTCTTGTCTGAAGCAATAATGCGGGCATCCGCGACAAGCTGATTACCATTGCAATGATCGCCATTGGCATGAGTATTCAAAAGCATGTCGATCTGCCGGGCAGCGGGGACCGAGCCACGCATGGTATCCAGCATCTCTTGTGTCAGCCTCAGATCATACAGCGTATCAACGAGCAAAGAGACCTCGCCATCGGTCACCAGTCCGGCGTTACTCCAGCCCCAGGAGCCATCCGGCTGCAAGTAGGCATAAACCGAGTTTCCAAGATCGTGCAGGCCCTTTGTATAGCGACGGGCATCCATAGTATGCTCTCCTTCTGACCTCTCAGGCCAACTAACCTCTCAGACAAAAAATATCCTGTCCAGTATAATTTTAGGAAAGCCAAAAAATCCAGACGTTAGAAATCCGAAAAACGTTCAATCCAATGTAAAACATCGCTGCTACAGCTAGAATTATCTGGCACCTTAACTATACAGCAAATAAATAACAATCGGAAGACGACGATAAGCGCAGGAGAGATCACAAAAAATAAGAAAAACCCACAGTACCGAACGGGCTGAAATGGCGAGTTTG
>DASSXK010000566.1:0-11287 GCA_035703945.1 Ktedonobacteraceae bacterium
TCTGGCACGGTTCGTCCTGGCTTCTCCAGCGCGTTCAGTCAGCGAAGTGATTGGCTTGCCAGTTCTTTTTCTATCTCCGGTATGACGTATGCTTCAGCTTCGGCCAGGGGCATATGCAGAGTTGCACCGGCGGCGCGAGCATGACCACCGCCCTGTCCCAGCCGCTGACAAAGCTCAGCCGCATTATAAGGGGGGGCTGTTCGGACACTGATCCGGGTGATATTTGGATCATCAACGTTTTTGAATATGACGGCAATCTGTACGCCCTCGATGTCGCGTAACTGTCCAGCGAGATTATCATCCATATCAGGGGTCGCACCGGATGCTTCCAGCAGCGCGCGCGTGCTGGCGGACCAGATCAGGCGACCATCGCTGGAAACTTTTGCCCGGCTCAGCACATTGCCCTGGAAGCGAATTTCGGCCAGAGGGCGAGAGTAGAGCAAGGGGCGCACAATCTCGTCTGGAACGGCTCCCGCCTGGAGCATTGCGGCCGCTGCGGTCATTGTACGCGGGGTGGTGTTGGTAAATTGATAGGAGCGGGTATCGGTGATCATGCCGGTTAGCAGACAGGTGGCGGCGTGCTTATCAACTGGCAGACCGGCCTGGCGCTGGAAGAGGACCAGCAGCTCGGTTGTTGAGGCCGCTGTCGGATCAATAATATTCACCTGACCGCAGCCGCTGCTGCTGATATGATGGTCGAGATTAAGGATGGGGACACGTGTGAAATAGTCCTGGTGGCGAGTGGCGATGCTGCCAAAGCGGCTTAACTCACCTGCATCAAGTGCGATGACCAGCTCGAAGTCTTCCGGATCGAGGTCGTGACGTAGCTCGCTTATACCAGGTAAGAAATTGAGATTTTTGGGGGCTGGATCGGCACAGACCGGGACGCACGTTTTACCCAGCAAGCGCAACATTTGCGCCATACCAAGAATCGCTCCCAGGCAATCGCCATCCGGCCGCTCGTGCGCGATCAGCGCGATGTTGTTGGCTGGATGAATTAGAGCAAGGGCCTGCTCGACCAGCTCAGGTGGTAGTTGGCGGGCCAGGTTTATGCCTGGATTCGTGGTTGATGTTGTTTCCATAATACTTGTACGTTTGGGGCCTCCTGGTAGTTGGGGACCGGGACGAGAGACCCACCTGCCTTTCTATCGTTATGCTGGGGTGGCCTGACCATTTTGGGTCTGGCTTTCATGTTCGCCTGCTACACAATGATCATTATTCCATACTGCTTGATTGCTATCTATGAGCAGATGACTGAGAAATCATCTCTTATATACTATACAACCCGGCGACTGTTTAAAATCGCCGGGCCTGTGTCTGTGTTCAGTATAAGAGCTGTTGAATGGGCAATAAGAGGCTTTTCAGGACTCTGAAGAATCTTCCTCGGAATCTTCCTCAGGGGAAGTCTCCTCGGCCGCTTGATTGGCGAATTTTGCCTCTTCGCTCTTGTTTTGATTGATCAGTTCCAGAACGCGGGCACCTTGCTCAATTGAAGTATCCAGCTTGAAGACCAGCCCTGGCATATGGCGCAGGATGATGCGGCTTGCAAGCTCGCGTCGCAAATAGCCAGCCGCGTGTTTCAGGCCTCGTAAGGTGTCTGCTTGTTCTTCCGGGGTCCCCATTACGCTGATATGGACCTTGGCGTAACTAAGATCGCCGCTGACCTCTACATGAGTAATGCTAGCAAAACCGATGCGTGGATCTTTGATGCGTGTGTGCATCAAGTCACTGAGCTCAATGGCGATCAGTTCCCCGAGCTTCTCCTGTCGATGTGTATGTGGCATAGAGAGGGTTCCTTTGAGTCTTTCCGGCTGTTAGCTGGAGTGGTCAACTGCTGAGGTTGAACTTCAGCTAACAGGGAAAGGGTTTTGAACTACATTAAGCTCCAGGCAGGACGCGTTCCTGGGCGAACGCCTCGATCACATCACCGACCTCGTAGTCATTGAAATCCTCAAGGACGATACCACATTCGTAGCCTGCGGCGACCTCGCGGACATCATCTTTACCACGGCGCAGGGAGCCGATCTTGCCCTCAAAGACTTTTTCATCCTTGCGGTTGACGCGGGCCTGACTGTTACGCGTGATCTTGCCATCGAGAATCTTGCTACCGGCGATAACCAGGTTTTTCCCGACCTTAAATGTTTGAAGAACTTCAGCGTGTCCTTCAACCACCTCGCGGAAGGTTGGCTCAAGCAAGCCTGTCAGGGCGGCCTGGATGTCATCGATCAGCTTGTAGATGACAGCGTAGTAGCGAATATCCACACGCTCTTTTTGAGCCTGGCGCAGTGCTGCTCCATCGGCCTTGACGTTGAAGCCGATCACAATTGCGCCCGAGGCCGCTGCCAGATGGACATCGGTCTCATTGATGTTACCGATACCCTCATGGATCATACGAACCTTCAGGTTATCCTCGCCCAATTTGGTCAGAGAGCTCTTGATGGCTTCAGCGGAGCCCTGAACGTCACTTTTCAGGACGACATTCAGTTCCTTAACGGTACCCTGCTGCATCTGTGTGTAGAGGGTATCGAGGCTGACGTTCTCAATGCGGCGCTGCTCCGTCAGTTTGGTCGAGAGCTGTTTGGCTGTACGCTCATCGGGCGTGACTTCGAGTCGGTCGCCAGCCTGGGGAACCTCGGAGAGACCCAGGATACTGACCGGTGTGCTCGGTGGGGCTTTCTGGATACGTTTGCCGCGATCATTAAAGATCACGCGCACCTTACCATAGAGCGGTCCAACGACGAAGTTATCACCGACCTTGAGGGTGCCTTCTTGAACCAGCACAGTCGCGGTAACACCAACGTTCTTCTCAACCTTGGCCTCAATGATGACACCTTTTGCCAGTCCATTTGGATTGGCCTTGATGTCCTGAACCTCAGCGACCAGCAGGATCATCTCCAGCAGATCGTCGATACCGATATTGCGGCGGGCCGAGACGGGGACGGCGATGGTTTCGCCGCCGTATTCCTCGATCACAATTCCCATTTCGGTGAGCTGCTGCTTCACCAGATCAGGGTTGGCATTGGCTTTATCAATCTTGTTGATTGCGATAATGATCGGCACTTTCGCGGCCTGGGCATGGGCGATGGCTTCACGCGTCTGAGGCATGACGCCGTCGTCGGCGGCGACCACGATGATCGCGATATGTGTCACCTGAGCACCACGGGCACGCATGGCTGTAAAGGCTTCGTGACCCGGTGTATCCAGGAAGGTGATCTTTTTGCCGTTTATCTCAACCTGGTAGGCACCGATGTGCTGAGTGATACCACCGGCCTCACCGGAAGCGACCTTTGTTTTACGGATCGTATCCAGCAGGGAGGTTTTACCGTGGTCAACGTGACCCATGATCGTCACAACCGGCGGAATGGTGATCAGATCTTCCTCGTTACGGCGAGCTTCGAGCGCCTGGCTGGCGGATAGCTCACCGCGCTGCTGGGCGGCACTGGCTTCGTTTGCCACGACAGGGCTGGGCTCAAAGCCGAGATCGGTTGCCAGGAGAGCGGCCTTTTCATATTCCACAACCTGGTTGATGCTGGCAAAGATACCATGTTTGATCAAACCCCGAATGGCCTCGTTAGGCGTTGTCTGGAGCAGATCAGCGAGATCTTTGACGACGATCTGAGCAGGAATAGAAACTGGTCCGGTTGGTTTTTCCTTGAGACTCGCGGCGCGGCGTTCCTGGCTGCGTTGTGCGGAACTCTGGTTTCCAGAGCGACCGCCGGGTCGGCCACCGGGTCGGCCACCGCCGGGTCGTCCACCACCGGGTCGATTTTGACCGTAACCACCGGGTCGTCCGGGGCCGCCAGAGCTTCCGCCTGAACGTCCAGGACCACCTGAGGTACCACCGCTGGGGCGGTAGCCGGAGCCACCACTGTTGGAGCGTATACCAGGGCGGGGACCGTTTGTATTCGGTCGATTATAGGTCGCGGTATCGCCGCCGCCACTGTTTGTCGTATTGGCCTGTTGCTGACGCAGCAAGATGGGATTCAGAGGACCACCGCCGTAGGTAACACCAGGACGCGGACCGGTTGGAGTGCTACCGGGAGGGCGATTCCCCGGGGGACGGCCCCCCTGGTTATTGTTTCCCTGGTAAGGACGAGATTGGCCCGGTTGACCGGCGGGACGTGGATTCTGACCGGCGGGACGTGGTCCCTGAGCGGGACGCGGGTTCTGACCGGCAGGGCGTGGTCCCTGAGCGGGGCGGGGCTGTTGATCAGTACGCGGTTGCTGGTCAACATTCTGTCCTGGTTGGTTGCTCCCATTCTGGGTACGGGGAGCGGCGGGACGACGGGTTGTTGTTGTTTTTGTTTCAGATTCATGGCTACCAGTGGTAGCGGAATTTTCCGAACGTGAGCGGGTATTTGAACGGCTTTTAGCCGGAGTAGCCTCGGTTTGTGTTGCCGAGGACGTAGCCGTAGGATTGGGCGTTGGAGTCGCTTGCGCTTTTGGTGCCTGTCTTGCCTGCTCGTTTCCCTCGGAGGATTCAGAAACGTTTGTCATGAAGAAGACTCCCTTCTATCGAATGATGCGCCACAGATGGCGGCGGAAATCTCTCTTCACAGCCACGAAAAAAGACTGTCTGTCTTCCCCCTGGATGGGGGGAGAGAGACAGTCCCTCGTTGGGTGCAGTGCAAGGCATAAATTCCCTACGTATAGAAACGTAGATGAGCGATGTTTAACAGATCATAGTGATTGCTCCGCAAACATGTGCTTGCCACAACTGCCCTGTAGACGAGGGGCTGTGTCCTCTATCAAGAGTAGAGATATAATGACGCATAAAACTATCTGTGCTAACTATTTCCTTCCCTCATACAAGGGAAGGGGGATTGCAATATAAATGTGACAAAAGCAAAAGAATATACATGAAAGGTTTGCTTCCGCCTGTTCGCCGTCTTCTTTTAGAAAAAGAACTGCGAAATAATGCTGCTTCGTTGGAACACCTGATCAGGTATGCCAACGAAGGTATCCTTACCTTCACAGCAATACCATCTGGAATCGGCATACTTACAAAACAATTCGTATGAATTAAAATGCAATAAAAGGAGAGCCTTTGCCGAAAGAGGCATACCAACCCTATTTTTTAGTCCAGCGTCTATCAGTATAGCGTAAGGGACAGCTCATTGCAATATGTAAGCCAGGGTGAGCCAGACATATGTCCATGAAAGGTACTTACTTTTCAGGTGTAAGGGCCTTTTTCTGACTGGACCGAGAAGATTTTGAAGAGGCGGGAGCCACGGATGGCTCATCCTTTGGTAAGGTAGCTATGTAAGCGTCTAAGCCTGCGCGATCTTCTTCGGAGAGCGTCAGTTCAAATTCCTGCTCCAGGCGTTTCCGTTTAAGAGCATTCTCCCAGCAAGAGAGCCGGGCGCAGAGATAGGCTCCGCGCCCAGACTTCTTGCTGGTAGGATCAATGACTACATGGCCATCGGGAGTGCGTACGACGCGAAGCAGCTCGCGCTTTGGCTTTGTCTCCCGACAGGAGATACATGTGCGTAGAGGCACATGCTTAGGCCTTTTGGGCTGGTTTTGATCTTGCTTGCCCATAACTCTTGTACTTCTACTCTCTCTCTCCAAGGTAGCCAGATGATGAATGGTGGTAGCGATTGCCGCCGCCACGCTGGGATCGTTTTTGTGAACGTTCACCTCGTTCACCGCCGCGTTCGCGTCTGCCGCTGTTGTTACCGATATTATAGGAGGGGGTTTCGACCTCCTCGGTGATCGGTTCTTCAAAGACCTCGCCCTCGGTGGGTTTGGTGACATCCACACGCCAGCTTGTCAATTTTGCGGCGAGGCGGGCGTTCTGTCCATCCTTGCCGATTGCCAGAGAAAGTTGGCGTTCCGCCACAGTGACGAGTGCGGTATGATCTACCTCTCGAAGTTCAACTTTCAGCGGTTTTACGGGACTCAGGGCGTGGGCGACAAATGTCGCGGGATCGGGACTCCACTGGATGATATCAATTTTTTCGTCATTTAATTCACGCACGATGCTGTTGATACGGGAACCGCGTACTCCTACGCACGAGCCAATCGGGTCCAGCCCTTCCTGGCGGGCGACCACGGCTACTTTGGAGCGGCTGCCGGGCTCGCGAGCAATTCCTTTGATTTCGACGGTTCCTTCATAAATCTCGGGCACCTCTTGTTCGAAGAGGCGTCGCACGAGATCGCGGTGCGTACGTGAAACCATAATTTGTAAGATGCGGCCCTGAATCTGGCGCACATCGTAGACAAAGACTCTGATCCGTTGACCTGCTTTATAGCGCTCGGATGGAACTTCTTCGGAAGGGGGCATGATGCCTTCGATCCGTTCGGCGTTATTGAAGTCCATGAGCCAGCCTCGGGCTGGATCTTTGCGGGTGAGAGTACCCATACGAATTTCGCCGACCCAATCTTTGAGTTGATTGTACAGGTGCTCATGTTCAGCCTCGCGAATCCGTTGCAGGATGACCTGCTTGGCCGTCTGGGCCGGAATCCGTGCAAAGATGAACGACGAGTCCACGTCAATATTTTGTCCTAACGCTGCATTTGGTACAAGGCGTTGTGCCTCCGCCAGAGAGATCTCCTCATTAACATCACTGACCTGCGCCACTACCCGTTTCGCTGCCCAGACATGTACCTCACCGTTTTTATCCACCTCAATGCGAACGTTTTCCCCGCCTCCGAAGCTCTTCCGATAGGCGGAAAGTAGGGCTGTGGCAACCGTCTCCATAACCACTTCACGAGGCAGACCCTTCTCGGCAATTAACTGCGCGATAGCAGCTTGAAATTCGCTCCTCATGTACCATGCTCCTCCCGCTGGTCGCCCGGTAGACACTTACATAAATTTTTCAAGTGCAAAAAAGTCCCTGGCAAGCAGAAAAGTGGGGCGATACCCACTTTTCTCATCAAGATTTTCTAAATTCTACCAGTCATTATATCACGGCAAATTTGCCTGTGCAAGCTAGCACAAGCTCTCAAATTGAGCGTTACGTGCGTCAACCGTGCGTATGTGCGGCTTACAAGGACTCTTTGATGGTTTGCTTACTTCAATAGTTTACTATATAGGATAACAATTGTTCATTCAGATTTCATCCCTTCTTGCTTACATTTTTGGCTGAATCCTCAAGCTATAGGAGAATAGTCTTTTTTGTCGCCTCCGGCGACAGGGGAGGTGGGAAGTTATTGGGGCGCAGCCCCAAACCCCAGGCAAGTGGCTTCGCCCCTTGCAACCCCGCTGTGCGATACGCTTGTAGGCGGCAAATGAGATTGTGACGCTACAGCTTTAGAATGAGATATTGAAAAAGGCACAGCCATGATATAATTACTATTGAGTATAGTAACCTCAGCAGGTCTCGTCTTATTTTGATGAAACTCAACGACGAGTACGAATAAAGGAGCATAAGCAATGGCGGTATCCCATCTCTCTGATGAGGAGCAGGCATTAATTGAAGGTATTCAAGAGATCGCACGCGAGCGGGTGGCCCCTCGGGCGGCGGAAATAGATCACACGGGCGAATTCCCGTGGGATATGAAAGAACTGCTGGCACAGCAGGATATTTTGGGGATGCCCTTCCCAACAGAGTTTGGCGGAATTGGCTCAACCGAGCTGGCGCTGGTAACAGCGATTGAAGAGCTCTCCCGCCATTGCGCGACAACGGGTCTTTTGCTGGCAGTTCAGCATCTTGGCTCAACGCCGATCACGCTCGCGGGAAATGATGATCAGAAGCGTCGCTATTTCCCACGCCTGGCGACGGGTGAGTGGATGGCTGCCTTTGGCTTGACCGAAGCTGGATCTGGTTCGGATGCCGCTGCGATGCAGACGATGGCTGTACGCAAGGGCGACAAGTATATCTTGAACGGCTCAAAGCGCTTTATTACCAACGGTGGGATTGCCCAGGTCAACTCGGTCTTTGCGATTACCGATCGGGCCAGTGGAACGCGTGGTATCAGCGCCTTTATCGTCGATAAGGATTTCCCCGGCTTCTCCGTGGGTCGGATCGAAGAGAAGATGGGCATCAAGGGCTCACAGACGGCTGAGCTGATCTTTGAAAACTGCGAGGTTCCGGTTGAGAACCTGCTTGGTCGTGAGGGCGACGGCTTTAAGATCGCAATGATGACGCTGGACCGCACACGCCCTGGTATCGGTGCCCAGGCGGTTGGTATCGCGCAGGGAGCGCTTGATCTGGCCGTTAACTATGCTAAAGAGCGTGTCCAGTTCAATAAGCCGATCGCGGAGAACCAGGGCATCCAGTTTATGCTGGCGGACATGGCCCTGAAGGTTGAAGCGTCGCGTTTGCTGGTCTACAACGTTGCTGAGATGATTGATCGAGGCGACAAGAACTTCAGCAAGTATTCGGCGATGGCCAAACTGTTTGCCTCGGATTCGGCGATGGATGTAACCAACGACGCGATTCAGGTGCTGGGTGGTTACGGATACATGAAGGAATATCCAGCGGAGCGCATGATGCGTGATGCCAAGATCACCCAGATCTATGAGGGCACAAACCAGATTCAGCGCCTGGTGATTGCACGCGCCTTGCTGACTGGATTATAAGCTCTCCTGATTTTCAATAAGCCTTCTATCGCATGTTTTGAGAAGAGGTATCCATTGATGCCTCTTCTTTTTATGGTAAAATTTCGTAACATGACAATTTAACGATTTACTCGCTTGAACCAGGGAGGCCATTGTATGTCATCGTTGTCCTTCAATTCTATTGCCGCTAATTATGATGCCACCAGAGGATATCCGCCCAGTGTAATTAAACAGATCATGCCAGCGATCAAGAAGGCCGCCGAGGCCACATCTGAGACGCGATTCCTGGAGATTGGCGTTGGGACAGGTCGGATTGCCTTGCCGCTGGCCTCGCTAGGTCAAAATTATACAGGGATCGATATTTCTGAAAAGATGCTCCAGGTGCTGGTTGAGAAGCTCCAGGCTGCGGGCTGGCAGCCGAAAAGCTCGGTGTGGGGAGAAGAAGAGGATGAGCTTGCTGAAAATCCCCATGAAGTACGTCGCTTTGTGTTAGATGAGCCTGCCGCTTCTATGCGGCTGGTAAACGGGGATATTACTCGCCTCCCGTTTGGCACGGAGACGTTTGATGTCGTGGCTGCGATCCATATTTTGCATCTCGTTGATGGCTGGGAGGCTGCGATGTGGGAAGTGATGCGCGTTGTTAAGCCGGGTGGGCTGTTTATTATCTGCTGGGATGCGGATATGCGGGATAACCAGGTGACCATGAATGGTGCCTGGCGAAAAATTGTGAACGAGTTGATGAAGCAGCCTTTTCCTTTGGTTGGAGCGACGGATGGGGCGGTGATAAACTGGCTGCGTGCCAGGGGAATGAATCCCGAGCACCAGGCCGTCTGTCGCTGGAAGGTTCAGGTGACCCCTCGGCAGGAGATGGATCTGTTGCAGAAACGGCTCTGGTCGCGCACGCTGCTGATTCCCAATGACATTTTTAGGATTTCAATGGAGCGATTGCAGCGCTGGGCTCATGAGTATTATCGTGGCAACCTGGATCGACCTTATTTCAAAGAGCGCGAATTTATACTGAGTAAGACACGGTTGGAATAGGTTTCCCAGGAGGAAATGTCTGGCGCAAACACATATAAATGCCTGATATAAAGGAAGAGGCTGGTATCTATGAGCTTACCAGCCTCTTCCTTTTATACTGTGTCGTAGCAAGCAGGGGATTTAGCGATTTCGGACGGGAACCTCGATCGCTCTTGCGACGATCTCGGAAATATCCTCGACCTGCATCTTGTCCTCTGCCTCGACGCCCTTCAGGCCATCCTCAAACATTGTGATACAGAACGGACAGGCGGCAGCCATCACTTCGGACTCGGTTGAGAGCGCCTCGTTGACGCGAGTCTGGTTGATGCGTTTGCCGGTCTTCTCTTCCATCCAGGCTCGACCACCGCCGCCGCCGCAGCAGAAGCTCTTATTGCGGTTGCGTTCCATCTCGGTCACGCCATTGCTGTTCAGGACGGTCAGCACGCGGCGTGGCTCGTCGTAGATATCGTTGTAGCGACCGATGTAGCAGGGATCGTGGTAGGTCAGCTTGCGCTGATCGAAGTTCTCTGGCAGCTTGAGCTTCTCATTCGCCAGTAGCTTGTCGATATAGGCTGTATGGTGAATGACCTCGTAGTTTCCGCCAAGCTGGGAATACTCATTACCAATGGTATTGAAGCAGTGCGGACAGGCTGTCAGGATCGTCCGGTGCTTATGCGCAGTCCCCGCAACGCTGTTGCCGTGGGCATGGCCATTGCTTTCATGCGGCTCCAGCTTGTTGAAACCGTAGCCGTTGAGGGTCTCGATATTCTGCATGGCCTGCATCTGCCAGAGATATTCGTTACCGATACGACGAGCGGGATCACCTGTGCAGGACTCTTCGGGTCCCAGGATGGCGAAATTGACCTTCGCAGCCAGCAAGATCTTCGCAACCGAGGTCGCGACCTTCTTGTTGCGATCATCAAACGAACCCATACAGCCGACCCAATACAGGACCTCGGCATCGGGATTTTCTTGAATCAGCGGAACGCCCAGGCCTGCGGCCCACTCAGCGCGCTTGTCGTTGCTGATTTCCCAGGGATTGCCGTTGCGTTCGATGTTGTTGAAGAGAGAGGTGACTTCAGTTGGGAACTCGCTCACTTCCATTACAAGGTGGCGGCGCATATCGACGATTTTCGGCACATGCTCGATCGCGACCGGGCAGATCTCCATGCAAGCCATACAGGTTGTGCAGGACCAGAGGGCCTCGTTTGAAATGATTCCGCCGACCATTGGCTCGTGATGGGCGGCTTTTTCCTCGGCAGTCTTATCGGCTTTCACACTAGTGATGCCCAGGCGGGCGTACATATTGTTTTCGCCAAGGATCTCATCGCTCTGTACAAACAGGGCTTCCTTGACACCAAGAATGATCTCTTTCGGGAACAGTGGCTTGCCGGTATTGGTAGCCGGGCAGACCGTGTTACAGCGGCCGCACTCGGTGCAGGCGTAGCCATCGAGCAGTTGTTTCCAGGTGAACTGCTCTGCCTTGGAGACACCATAGTCTTCGCGCTCTTCCAGGTCTGCCAGCAGAGGCAGCTCGCCTCGTGGTTTGTAAGAGCGGAAGAAGACGTTGAACGGTGTTGCAAGCAGGTGCAGGTGCTTCGAGCGTGGCAGGTAGATCAGGAAGAACAGCACCGTCAGGATATGTATCCACCAGAAGACGCGATACAGAACCGTGTTCGTCGCTGTGCCAAGACCGTTAAAGAGGGGAGCCAGCCAGGCTCCAATCGGGGTCCAGGCCGCGCCATTGCTGGCGGCAAATTC
>DASSXK010000595.1:0-3323 GCA_035703945.1 Ktedonobacteraceae bacterium
GATCAGGCCACAGTAAGGGAACGCCACCCAGCGTCAGGGCATCGGCCGCGATATGCATCACGCATCCAAACAAGACGGCGAAAAAGACCAGGTGCGAACTCTCAACAAGCGAAGCCGAGACAACGTAGCCATGGACCACCAATATATACGTTACCACCTGCTCCAGTCCGATTGCTAGCAATGAACCAATTAAAAGTCCAAGCAGGCTATGAAAGAGCGTGCGATGACCCGCCAGGTGTTGGATTTCTTTGCTAATCAAGCCCATCTTTCGGCCTAAGGTACTGCGAGCATTGTCAATATCGGGCAGCAAGGCTCCAAAACCGACCATTATATAAAAGACGGCTTTCCTGACCAGCAACGTCAAAGTAACTGTCTTGGCGGCAGTCAGAGGATCGCCAGTCAAATGCACAAAACTATCAAGTACGACGCCGGCCGTCAGCCCCACCAAGAGATGTGATCTGCCTTCCATGCCTGATTTCTCCTGTGAATCTTTCACTAATAAAAATTGTATCTCTCGGAACTCGAAAACAGGGCATACACAGCCTGCTTCCTGAAGTATTACTTTGTAGAACATCCAAAGCCAGAGAACGTCAAAAGCCATCCCTTGATGCATCTCTTGCAAGAGCAGACATTCCTGATTGCCCTGCGTACAGATCCTTATCGTCAGGATGGCTTTTGCAGTTTCTCAACGATCTACCTTATTCTTCATCTGGTAATTCTACCAGAATTGAGTTGCCTTCAATTTTCACGGAATAGGTCACGAGGGCCTGGCGTGCCGGTCCACGCACCACCTCGCCCGTGCGCACATTAAATTGCGCGCCATGCCAGGGACAGGTCACTACTTCCCCATCCAATCCACCCTCACTCAGGGGACCACTGATATGGGTGCAGTTATCGGTAAAGGCGCAGACTGAGCCATCGATCTTTGCCAGGCAAATCAGTTCGCCATCAACTTCCAGCGGCATCAATCCACCTTCCTGGACCTCATCCAGGTTGGCAGCTTTAAAAAATTCGGCCATACTACATTCCTTGTCTTGTTGCGAGTGTCTCCAGGGTTGGATAGGTAATGAACCCGCGAAGTCATACTCAAGGCCCCACCTATCCTATTTCGTATTATATAGTTCGGGCATGTTTGTGTCTATGCGAATGCGCCTTGCAAGACAAGTGAATTTTTTCATCCAGCACAAAAAGACTACTTATTCTATTAAGGAAGCTTCGTCGCTATTTTAGAGACCTCTGGCCTGAACAGGCAGGATCACCCCGTTTACACCATCGCCGAGGGGAGAAACCAGGAAGATCGCGGCCTCGACAATCTGGGACTTCTTGACCCACTTCTGCTCAAGTTCCTGCTCAGAAGGCTTCATCGATGCCAGGTTTGACTCGGTCACGACGAGGCCGGGTCCAATTGCATTGACTAGAATATTGCGGCTTTTGCCTTCCTTCGCAAAAGTACGCGTCAGGGCATCAACACCGGCTTTGGCACAGTTGTAGGCCAGCATATTCGCGCTCGATCCCTCGACGCCGCCAGCGCGGCTAAAGTTCAAGATCCTGCCGCCGTTCTGCTTGATCATCACCGGCCAGACGGCTCGCGTGCATAAAAAGGTCGTGCGTAGATTATTATTGAGTTCCGCATCCCAATCGGCCACAGCTAGCTCGTGAGCGGGCCCATACTTCGTCAGACCACCCGCCAGATTCACGAGAATATCAATCCGACCATAGGCCGCCAGTGTGCCCTCTACAAGCTCCTGCACGCCCTGCTCGCTGGTCAGATCAACAGCGAATGGTTCGACCCGCGCTCCTTCGGCACGTAGTTCGGCTGCTCTCTGATTGACGCGTTCAGGACTACGTGCGCTGATCGCCAGGGCCGCTCCCTCGCGTGCGAAGGCTGAGGCAAGCGCATAACCAACCTGCCCCGCCTGGCTGACACCTGTAATGATCGCGACTTTGTCTTGTAGACGCATGGTTGTTCCAGCCTTTCTTCGCTTGCAGCAGAAATAGAATTGACCTGACAGCCTTCATAACTGTCAGGTCAATTACAATACCCCATTATTCATCGTCGTCATCGCTGTGAGGCCTCTCAAGGCCAGCCAGCGCGAGACTGGTGTGGAGAACACGCAGACATAAAAAAGCACATTTGGTGCGAGCGGGGCTGATGTCAATGCCCAGCGCCTCCAACACATCTTTTTTCCCCAGGTTGACCACTTCCGGAACCGGACGACCTTCGATCATTTCGGAGATCATCGAGGCCGAGGCCTGGCTAATGGCACAGCCGCGCCCCTGGAAACGTACTTCCTGAATAACATTGTCTGCGATCTTGAGATCAATCGCTAACTGATCGCCGCAGAGGGGATTCGAGTCCTCCGCGTGCGCATCAGGCTGCTCCAGCTTTCCATAGTTGCGTGGATTGCGATAATGATCCAGAATGTATTCACGATAATAATCCATCGACATAAAAAGCCCTCATTTGTTTACAGTGACAATCCACTAAAAGCTGAAAATTTTCAGAGCCTTATGCAGACCCTCAACGAGAATATCAATCTCTTCCAGCTTTGTATAAATATAAAAACTGGCTCTGGCGGTAGCTGCCACGTCATAGCGCTCCATCAAGGGCTGTGCGCAATGATGGCCGGCGCGAATCGCGACCCCGACCTCCTGGTCCAGGATCGAGGCCAGATCGTGTGGATGGACCTCACCTAAGGTAAAGGACACAACGCCACCGCGCTGCTCAACCGAGGGACCAAAAATCCGGATGTCGGGAACGGTCTGCATGCGCTCAAGGGCGTAGCGTGTCAGCTCTTGCTCGTGCGCAAACACCTGCTCCATCCCAAGCCCATTCAAGTAATCGACGGCTGCGCCCAGACCAATCGCCTCCGCGATAGCCGGAGTACCAGCCTCAAACTTCCAGGGGAGATCGTTCCAGCTTGATTCGCGCAAGCCGACGCGACGAATCATATCCCCACCACCCATAAAAGGCGGCATCGCTTCCAGCAGGTCGCGTTTACCATAGAGCACGCCGATACCGGTGGGCCCAAGCATCTTATGGCCACTGAAGCAGAGGAAATCAACATCCAGGTCTTGCACATCGATAGGCAGGTGGGGCACGCTCTGCGCGGCATCCAGCAAGACAATCGCGCCTGCGGCATGGGCCTGGGCAATCATCTCACGGGCGGGATTAATTGTTCCCAGCACGTTCGACATATGCGTAAAAGCCACCAGCTTCGGCTGCTGCTCCAGCAGGGAGGCGTAGACATCCTGCCTCAACAAGCCATCTTCGGTCACTGGCACAAATTCCAGGCGAGCGCCGGTGCGTTGGGCCAGCAACT
>DASSXK010000003.1:0-2041 GCA_035703945.1 Ktedonobacteraceae bacterium
GATCTTTTGGCCCCTTGATGAGCATAATTCCGGGCTGCTTCCCGATGTAAGTAACGTGTTTGCACACGTTCGTCCCTGAACAAGTTTCTGCGTCGCGCTACATACGCCGCAGCGCTTCGCGTCTGCTGAGTTCTCGCCAGCGGCTACCCTCTTCGGCGCTGCTGCTTCCAGCAGGCTGACGGCGTAGTTTGTCTGCTTCTGCCTGTTCCTTGAGCAGCAGGCCACCGATCAATGCTGCAACATGCTCTGGTTGTAATTCCTGTGTTTGCTCTTCACTGCTGGCTGGCTCTGCTTCAGAACGGGTGTCCCACTCTTCAGGAATAAAATCTGTTGAGAGATCTCCCTGGAGGTAACGTGGTTGATCCATTAGCCAGCGTGCAAAGGACAGTGTCGTGCGCACCCCCAGAATCTGATATTCGCTCAGTGCCCGGCGCATCCGATTGATTGCTTGCTCTCTATCCGCTCCCCAGACGATTAATTTTGAGAGCAGGGGATCATAGAACAAGGGGACTTGCAGTCCGTTATAGAGGCTGCTATCAACCCGTACGCCTGGTCCTGCTGGCTCCTGAAGTGCTTGCACTGTTCCCGTGGCTGGCAAGAAGCGGTTCTCAGGATCTTCCGCCGAAATTCGACATTCAATCGCCGCGCCATAGAAGCGGACCTGCTCCTGTGTGAAGGAGAGTGGCAGGCCGGCCGCGACCCGAAATTGTTCGCACACAAGATCAATGCTTGTGCAAAATTCCGTCACTGGATGTTCTACCTGCAAGCGTGCATTCACTTCCAGAAAATAGAATTTGCCATCGGGACCCAGCAAGAACTCGGCTGTACCGGCATTGACATAGTTGATCGAGCGAACCAGGCCGATCGTTGCCTCTGTCATCTGCCGACGTAACTCCTCGCTGACAGCGACCGAGGGCGATTCTTCGATCAACTTCTGGTGGCGACGTTGAATACTGCACTCGCGCTCGCCCAGGTGCACGACGTTGCCGAAGGTGTCTGCGATAAATTGGATCTCGATATGACGGGCCGGTGAGATCGCTTTTTCAAGGTAGACCCTGCTATCACCAAAGGCACTTTGTGCTTCGCTGCGAGCCGTTCTAAGTGCGGGGAGCAATTGATCCGGCTCACTGACAAAGCGGATTCCCTTGCCGCCACCACCGCCCGCTGCTTTGAGTAGCAGAGGATAGCCAATCTGTTCCGCTAACGAATGAGCTTCTTCATCGCTCTCAATATCCGCCATCGCCCCTGGCACAATCGGAACATTTGCAGCCCGGGCCTGTCGGCGGGCGGCTGTCTTCTCACCCATTGCACGTTGCGCTTCGGGTGATGGACCAACAAAAATGAGCCCGGCATCTCGACAAGCCTCAACAAAGGTCGCGTTCTCTGAGAGAAAACCATAGCCGGGATGGATTGCTCCCGCGCCGGAACGCCGGGCAACCTCCAGAATGGCCTGAGTATTGAGATAGCTTTGGGAAGCTGGCGAGGGACCGATGTAATAGGCCTCATCGGCCATGCGTACATGTAAAGCGTTGCGATCCGCATCGCTAAAGACCGCAACACTGCTCAATCCCAGATCTCGACAGGCCCGAATTACACGCAAGGCTATTTCCCCACGATTGACAATCAAGACTTTCTGGAACGGCCACTGCGCTACATCGAACGTAGGCATTGATAGGACTCCTTTAAAAAATAAATAAAGTGTTATGAATTTCAGTATATAACATCTTTCCATCAAATGATCAAAAGCAAGCAGATAGCAAGTGGAGATTATACGAGGGGCCTGGTCCCACAAACTTCCCTCCGTTGCTTCAGAGGGCAAAAAGGTTACTTTAATAAGAATAAATCTACTCCGCTAGGAAAATTAGGTAGCAAAATCATATAAATGTTTAATTTCTTTTTCAAATAGAGTAAACTAAACAGGAAATACATGGACCTGTATTGTTCTATTTGTCTTTGATATTTTTTCATTGACCCGCACAATCAGGATTATCAGGGTACATAACGTCTGAGAAGGGGCTTGCAGACATGTTTAAAACAGTTA
>DASSXK010000374.1:0-4893 GCA_035703945.1 Ktedonobacteraceae bacterium
ACACTAAAAGAAGTTATATCAATTTTTGCTGTTGCCTTATTGGCCATGTTACGTCTCCTTACCGGGTTCGGATAGTGAATTTGTTCGCTCGAACATATCCTACCCGATCAGGAGTAGCAAAAAGGCGACAATGTGGTTATATTTTTGTTAAGACTATGCACAAATGGTTAAGATCCCGGTCAGAGAATAAATCTCACGCTAGATTTATCAACCAACAAATACTTTAAGTGATCGCTCCAAAGCAATCCAAAAAGAGCAGCAAGGGGTCACGTAACCGGTCAGACAAAAATAATATGTGATCGACCTGTTGGGCCAGATCGAGCAGATGGGCAGCCAGCTCGATATCGCCATTCCAGATCACCAGGTGAAAACCTGGCAAAATATCACCAAACAGTGCGATCGCGCTCTCAAGCATACCTTTAAAAAGCGAATCCAGACGCTCCAGGGTCAATCTGGGTACAGCCGACTGCGCAAATTGCTCGACCAGCAGGGGTTGATTTGCCAGGGATTGTTGCCAACAACCAACGCTCTCGCATAGGGCCTCCTCCATCTGCTCCCAAACATCCTCAGGCATCTGGAGCCAGGAGGCATCGGCGGTCGTATTTCCCAGAGCGGCCCATGACTCAAAGCCAGATCCACGGAACTGATCGCTGGCCTCAAGATCTCCCAGCAAGGTAGACGTCATTGTTGCCAGGAGCTTACAGAGAGGCTCTATACTGCGCATAACACGCCTGATTACCTGCAAATGGGTCCAGATATGCTGGCGAGAGTAGAGATCATACTCCGACTCAGAGATCGAGCGAGCAGCATAGGCGCTATCATTCAAGCTCGCCAGCGCGTGGCAATAGAGTGTATCCAGATTATTGAACAGGTGATGAAGGCTTAAACAAAATAACTCAAGTTCGTCGGAGGCCACCCGAGCCTGCAAATACGACGTAAGTTGCTCCAATACGGAGGTCAAGGCCTTCTTACCGCTAAACTTATATTCTTCAACTGTGCGTGCCATACTATTGAACTCAATATGATCTGTCAGCGGTGGCGCCGACGTAAAATCTATCGGGGGTTCCTTTAATTGAAGTAAAGGTAAATCAGGGCAAGGAGCTGCTATCCTGGCATCAACATTGGCTTGAAACGGCCTGATTGGCGTATCTTCCTCTCCACCTGGCATCGCCATCCCCTCCCTGAACGCTCCCTATTTAGTACTCATCATTTTAACCAATCATCCAGCTTACTTATACCATTGTACTGGTTCTACCAACACGTATAAGAAGCAAATGCGCTATTATCGGACATGACAAAAGCTCAATCACAGGAATGTTTCTATTACAGGTAAAAGTCAAAAAAATAGTAGCCTCAACGGTACTCTATCCGTTATAATGCAAGAAGTAGAAGAAAACGCGACAAAAGGTATCTATGCAAGAGTATCAAAATAACGCCTCGGCAAATTTACAACTTAGCCAAATACAAGATCTAGAAGGTCAGGCCACAATGACGACGGAAACCAATGCAACGGCCTTACCCACAACGGCCACCGATGTGACTGCCTCGCCAGCGAAGGATACCGATGTAATGCTCTCAGAAGCCAGGCGGGCCGCTGAAAAAGCAAAGATTCGCCAGGGCATTATGCATGTGCGGATTCGTCATTTTTATTGCACACTGGAAGAAGTTTTCGACGACTCATTACGTGGAAGCAGTTTTATAGTTGGCACCGGCACCGGTCGCCCAAATGAGCCTGGCAGGGTAATCGACGCCTCTCCCGCCGCGATTCGCCAGGGTATCACGCCGGGCATGCCACTCCGCCGAGCACATCGACTCGCCCCACGCGCACGTTTCTTACCCGCTTCCTATGATCGATACCAACCGATCCTACGCCAGCTAAGGGAGCAATACCAAACGTATTCGCGTATTGTCGAGTCAATTCCGATTGCCGATAGCTATATTGATTTGCGAGGCTGCGAACTGGCCTTTGAATCTCCTGTGATCCTGGCCGAGCGGCTCAACAACGACATCACCCGCCTGGGCTTAACTGCTCAGATCGGGATCGCCAATGGGAAAGCTCTCGCCGAGCTGGCCGCCCTGATGAGTCGGCGCGAAGATCGCAAGGGAGTGCTCTATATTCCACCGGGCCGTGAAGCTTCCTTTGTACAGACATTGCCACTTTCACTTCTGCTCCAGGTGCGCCCGGCGGGAATCTCCGCGCCTGGTTTTCGGGCTGAATCCGCCCACGATCTGGATGGTGCCTCTTCTCGTTCACCCGAAACCGAGGGACGTAGCGAAGAGATCGAGACAATTATGCTAGGAGAAATGGTTGCTCATCTCAAGGATTTTGGTATCACTCAATTTGCCCAGGTTGCACAACTCAATCAAGATAACCTGCGTCGTCGGCTTGGTCCTCTTGGGAGTTGGCTGCATCAACTATCACTCGGACAAGACGGCAGTCTGGTAATACCCGATGCGCCTCCACTCAGCCAGAATGCCCGTATCCGCTTTCACCACATGGCGGACGCCGATGAAGCCTGTGCCGCAATCCGCAAACTGGCGAATTACCTGGGAGATCGCATGCACGAGCAGCGCCTCAAAGGCAAGATCGTCGCCCTGATGCTCTGGCCCAGCCACCCACCAAGACGGCAGACCCGCAAGCTTGATCCAGCCTCGATATCTGAGGATCACTTCGAAATTCCCCTCGGTGAGGCCATCAGTGGACAGATGACCCTGACAAGGACTACAGATGAGTCGGACGTTATCGCCCATCACGGCCTGATGCTGTTTGCTGAGCATCACCGGCCCACCACGCGCTATCTACAGGTCCAGCTTCGGATTGGCGATATCACAACCGCTATTCCAGCCTACTATCCCCCTCCAACTCGCTCGCGAGGCCGCCTGACACGCAAGCTATAAACAAGAAGATCCCTGCTGGTGAATAGTATCGCAGGGATCTTCTTGAAAGCAAGGAAAACTGAATCAGCAAACATCTAAAGCAGGCTACTAGACCTGTGGTTAACTTTGTGCCGGTCCTTTTTGCTGACTTCTTAACGCCCGCAAGGCCTCAAGCTCTTTCTGGCCCCGACCTTCCAGGTCCTGTTTCCATTCATCTTTATATTTACGCATCGTATGTGTAATCGTCTTGGCAATAACCAGGTCGCGATACCATTTGTGGTTAGCTGGTACGATATACCATGGTGCCTCATCGGTACTGCAATTCGTCAAAGCATCTTCGTATGCTTCCTGATAATCATCCCAGTACTGGCGCTCGACCCAATCACCTGAGGAAAGCTTCCAGGCCTTATCAGGATCTTGCTCGCGTGCCTCTAATCTCATTTTTTGCTCATCGCTGCTAATATACAAAAAGAATTTCAAGATCAAGGTATTGCTATTGGCCAACAAGCGTTCGAAGTGATTGATCTCTTTATAGCGCTGCATCCAGACATCTTTGGGAACCAGCTTGTGGACCCGCGCGACCAGCACATCTTCATAATGGGAGCGGTTAAAAATTCCTATCGTGCCTTTGCCGGGGCTCACACGATGAATACGCCAGAGAAAGTCATGCGCCAACTCTTCAGCAGTAGGAACTTTAAAGGAATGTACTTCGCATCCCTGCGGGTTTATATTCGACATCACATGTCTGATCGTGCCATCTTTGCCACTGGTATCCATCCCCTGCAAAACGATGAGCATGCTATGATGCTGAGCGGCTGAAAACAGCTCCTGTAGCTCAGCCAGCTCACTGCTCAGCGCCTCCAGTTCGGTCTTTGCCGATTCTGCGTTGCTATGCTTGTCCGTATCTCCGGGATCATATTCTTTGAGTTTTACCTTCGTACCTTCGGATATCTTCCAGCCAAGAGACATACGTTACCCATCCTTTCAGATAAGAGAACTTATTCGATAGAATATAGTGTACCTGCAAAAACGCCTTTTCAGCAATTTTCTGCTTGTCTTGTAATAGCTAAGCAGTTCTAGCTATAGCCGTGATTATTTAGACCTCCCATACGAATAACTAGTAGGCATTTCTGTTCAATCGTAGTACAATAGTTCCGAATACCAGCCATTCTTTTAGATCGTAGAAAATGGTATTCATGCAAGAAGTACCTGCAAAAACAGTGTAAACATCACATTTCTGCGAATAATTACTCGCTCATACTCTAAAAGATAGGAAGTATGGTTACACTCTGCACAGTAAAGGTGAAGCGTGATATACTTCTATAAGATGCAGAACCATTGACACTGATACAGAATGCCTCGTATACTGCTTTTTACCAATAACTCATGTTTGCTTGTGCTAGATCGTAGAGAGATACTGGGACGCGTGTGGAAGAGAAGGTTTTATGGAACAGCCAGCCCTGTTAAGTATTATACGTACAGAAAATGTGTACCGATTTCGCCTTGAACTTCCTGATGGGCCGCCTTCGGTTGCTCAGGAACATAGTCTTGAACTCACGCCTGAGATGCGTGAACGCTTAAAACGGACCCTGCACGCAGCAAACCAACAAATGCAGGCACTGGCAACCGCTGAAGCAAAACGCCAGACAGCGAAATTTGGCATGGCGAATGATGCCCTCGTGACCCTGGGTACATTTTTATTTGAGACGCTGCTGCCAAAATCCATTCAGGAGCTTCTTCATCGCCTGGACATCGCGCTTATTCTAAAAACAAATACCCCTGAGATTCCCTGGGAACTGGTATTTGATAGCACACTGAAATCCAGCCGCTTCCTTTGCCAACATACGAGTCTCGGTCGGGTCACCCTGAAAAGCGGAGAAAATTTTCCTCAACCTCTGGCCGAACGCCCAGGTCGCCGGCTCGGACGCCGTGAGATACAGGGTCTTTCAGTTCTGTTCCTGGTCAACCCAACCAACGAACGCCCGGTCGCAGAAGAGGAGATTGCCACCCTCTGTA
>DASSXK010000415.1:0-10533 GCA_035703945.1 Ktedonobacteraceae bacterium
TTAAGCTCTTGACGCCACGCGTTATAAGCTCGATAGCTGCCCGCTACCGACAGTTGGAATTAGATGATGCGACCTTCCTTCAAAGCCGTAAGCTGATTACCAGGGCCTTAGAGGGCAACAAAATACTCACTCGCAATGAATTGTTAAAGGTGCTTAATCAAGGTGGCATCTCCACCGAAGGCCAGCGCGGCATCCATATTTTAGGCAGACTTTCCCAGGAGCAACTACTTTGCTTTGGACCTCACCAGGGAAAGCAACCAGCCTTTGTACTGCTGGATGAGTGGATTCCAACCCATAAAGATCTTCAACGCGATGAAGCCCTGCAATCGCTGACCGAACGCTACTTTACAAGTCATGGACCCGCTACGCTGAAAGATTTTGTCGGCTGGGCCGGGTTGAAGATAACGGAGGCCAGGCTTGGTCTGGAGCTGGCTGGAAACACGCTCCAGAAAATAACAATTGAGGAGATAGATTACTGGCTATCTGCCAAAGTCGATCCGCAGCTACAATCATCCACTCAGACTTATTTACTGGCAGGTTTTGACGAATTTATGCTTGGTTACAAAGATAGAAGCGCGGCCCTGCCGGTTCAGTATTCCAATCTGATCTGTCCGGGGAACAACGGTATGTTTTATCCCACGATCGTTATCGACGGTCAGGTATCCGGAACCTGGAAGAGCAGCCTGAAGGCGAGATCCTGCCTCATCACGCCTCAAACCTTTTATGAGTTAAGCCAAAATCAAAAAAAGGCCATCGACGTCGCTGCTTCTCCTTACGCCAGCTTCATCGAGAAACCTGTGATAGTTGGTTGGCCTGACAACTGATGGCTCTGATAAGCTGAAGCTCAAATCTCCATCTTATAGCGGCCAATATCGCGCGGATCAATCAAGATCCGAATCCCACAGCCTGGGAACAGCTTTTCAGGATTTGTTTTTAGTTCGCCGCTGTGAAAAAAATGCAGCTTATTTGTTCGTGGATCTTTCCATTCAGCCACAACAAAGTAGGTAAAATAGAGTTCGCGCCTGGATTTGCCCTTTGTTTTTGCGCGGCGCGACCTGCTCTTTGGTTCAATCTCTGTCACGGTCGCGTTGATCGGCTTGCCATATTTTTCTAGCCAGTTGCTTTCCAGCCCGGGTTTGAGTGCCGATAGAAGCATCATCACACCAAGGACACAACTCAAAGCCGCGCCAATGATCGTTCCCCATTGGTGCTGAAACAGAAAACCCGTTGGTGAAGCAAGCAGAGCAGAAACTATTGCTTCAATGTTAGAATTTACAATGTAAGCATCCGCCAGTGCTCCCAAAAAACTACCCAGCGCCAGCAGAAGTGCAACATAAATGATAGTCATGATAAAAGCGCAGCCTAGCCGCAGGCATCCCATATGGTTCCCCTCCCGGAGAGAATATTTCTTATACTATATAATAAGTTAACGTCCTTGCTGGCTTTTATATGACCACTATCACCCGAAGGACTAGGCATACTCCCATATACAGTACCTTCAAGCAGCTTTACAAAGAAAAAAATAGCTGACCGCGAAGGATTTTCGAAAAATTCTATTGACTATTCAATTTATATATGTTACGTTTGGTACAAGATACGTTCTCTAAGTTTTATCTCACTTAACAGCTATTACCCAATGGAGGGTGATTTAGCATACAATTCATGTATGACATCGTGCCTATCACTCCTTAGACTAACAGTGTAGTAAAGCCCCTTACTTGTAGCAGCCATCCAACGTTCAACGAAGAATGCAGGTGCTCATGACTGATACAGCCACACGTGATGCACGACGAACAGAGATCGTCAACGCGGCCCAGGATCTCTTCAGCCGAAAAGGCTATCACGGCACCACCATCCCGGATATTGCCCGTGCAGCGGGCATCAGTACCGGTCTGATCTACTATATTTTCCCCGGCAAAGAGGATATCCTGCTTGCAAGCTGCGAAGGAGTAGCCTCCGATCACCTGGAAATCTTCAAACGAGCCAGTGGCATCGTCAATCCACTTGAACGTTTCGATACGATTGTGCGTGAGCTCTACATGGCGCTGGATAGCGAGTCGAAGCGGCTCATCATCATGTATAAGGATATTTCGACCCTCAAGCGCGAAACACGCCAACGTATTTTAACCCTGATCAAAAACCTCGACCTGCGTTTTATGGAGCTCTTTGAAGAGGGCCAGCGAGCGGGAGTCTTCGCGCCACATATCGCCGAGCCACGCGTGCTGGCCGCGAATATCCTCGCCCTCGGCCATACCTGGGCCCTGCAAAAGACCTGGCACTTTCAGCCAGCGATCACGCTGGAAATGTATACCAACGCCCAACTTCACTACTTCCACTCACAGCTCTTGCATGGGCTGGAGCATCAAAATATCCCCCATTCACCAAACAGTCCGCCTGATAGCAGTTTCCGATGAACTCTTTCGGGCATAGCCAGTTGACCTGTTTATTCTAAATCGAGAAACAAAAATATATTCTCCTCGGGATAGTCTGATATCCCGGCTTGTTTTATAGCTTGTCTGGATTTAATGTTCGCAGATTGCCAGTTCGGCCCTCTGCACACCACCTTTCAACGATGGGTGATGCCACCATTTCACCGGCATCGGAGGATTTCAAGATGGATTTTCGCCTGACAGACGAACAGCAAATGGTCAAAGAGACCGTTAGATCCTTTGTGAACAGAGAACTCATACCGCTGGAAGGTGAGGTGTTACGCAACGAACGCGAGGGACGCCCCGGCATCGAGCGGTCCGAGCTGCGCCGCCTTCAGCTTAAAGCCAAAGAGATGGGCTTCTGGGGTATCAACACGCCCGAAGAGTATGGTGGCGCGCACCTCGGACCCCTGATGAGCGCGATCATCGGCATGGAGCTCGCTCGCACCTTTGTTCCCTTTACATTTGGTGGAAGTGCCGACAATATCCTCTACTACGCCAACGAGGAGCAGAAAGCCCGTTACTTGATCCCCACGATTAACGGCGAGCGCCGCTCCTGCTTTGCCCTGACAGAGCCAGGCGCGGGCTCTGATGCCGCCAACATCAAGATGCCAGCCGTTAAAGATGGCGATCATTGGGTCCTGAACGGCGAGAAAGTCTTCATTACCAACGGCAACGAAGCGGACTTCGTGATGGTCTTCGCTGTAACTGACCGTGAGAAGGGCGCACACGGCGGTGTGACCTGCTTCCTGGTCGATCGCGAGATGGGCTGGCGTTCGAACTATATCCCAACGATGGGCGAATGGGGTCCGGCCTCGCTCTACTTCGAAAATGTACGCGTGCCCGAATCAAACATCCTCGGGGGCCTGAACCAGGGCTTCAATCTCGGCATGCAGTGGATCGGCGCGGGACGCTGGAACATCGCCGCCCGCGCAATCGGGGCCGCCGAACGCCTGCTGCAAATGGCAATCGACTATTCAAAGACTCGCGTGACCTTTGGCAAGCCGATCGCCGATCGTCAGGCCATCCAGTGGATGATCGCCGACTCACACGTCGAGATCGAGGCCACGCGCTGGCTGACCCTGCACGCCGCCTGGTTGGCAGAAGAGGGCGAGGATACACGCCACGCCGCCTCCGTTGCCAAACTGTACGGCGCAACGATGGCAAACCAGGTTGTGGACCGCGTCCTGCAAATTCATGGCGGGATGGGCTACACTAAAGAGCTGCCGATTGAACGTTGGTACCGCGAACTGCGGCTCTTCCGCATCTTCGAAGGCACAGATGAGATTCAGCGTTATATCATCTCGCGTAACCTCTTGAAAGGCCATGTCAAGATTGGTGAGGGACTTTAATGGCAGGGGCTGCAAAAGCTGCAATTATTGGTGTGGCCGAGTCTGATCTCGGCCGCACCCCTGATAAAACCGTCCTGCAACTCCAGACCCAGGCCGCTCGCGCCGCCCTTGAGGAGGCTGGTCTGGGCTTCAAGGATGTGGATGCGCTCTTCAGCGCCGGAAACTGGGCCTGGTCCACCAACCTGATGCTGGCCGAATATCTGGGGATTCAGCCTCGTTACACCGATACGACCAACATCGGGGGCTCATCCTTCGAGGCCCATGTCGCCCACGCCGTCGCGGGCATCGAAGCGGGACTATTTGAGGTCGCACTGATTACCTACGGCAGCACCCAGCGCTCCGACCGCTCACGTGGGCGCAGCTCGCCCTTTTATAAACTGACCGAGCAGTACGAGGGTCCCTTTGGACTCCCCACGCCGGTCGGAGCCTACGCCCTCGCGGCAATGCGCCACATGCACGAATACGGCACGACCAGCGAGCAACTGGCCGAGGTCGCCGTTGCCACTCGCAAATGGGCCTCGCTGAACGAAAAAGCCTTGATGCGCGACCCGATCACGATTGAGGATGTCCTGAACTCCCGCTGGATTGCCGAGCCACTCCATTTACTGGATTGCTGCCTTGTGACCGATGGCGGTGGGGCCGTTGTGGTCGCGTCCGCTAATCGCGCCACGCAAGCCAGGAAAGCCCCCATCTGGATACTTGGTCACGGGGAATCTCACACCCACAATTCGATCTTGAGTATGCCCGATCTCGCCGAACACCGAGCCGCCAGGAACTCCGGCAGCGCGGCCTTCGCAATGGCTGGTCTGACCCCATCCGATATGGATGTGGTCGAGATCTACGATTCGTTCACAATCACAGTGCTGCTGACGCTGGAGGCACTCGGTTTCTGCGGACGTGGCGAGGGTGGCGACTTCGTCAGCGCACAGCGCACAGCTCCTGGTGGTCCGTTCCCGATGAATACCAATGGTGGCGGGCTCTCCTATACCCACCCTGGTATGTATGGCATCTTCCTGCTGATCGAGGCCACACGCCAGTTGCGTGGCGAATGTGGAGAGCGACAGGTCAAGGATGCAAAGCTCGCCCTCACACATGGAACTGGGGGCGTACTCTCATCGGCGGCGACGGTTATTCTCGGAAAGGATCGATAGCATGCCAGCAGAGATTCCAAAACTCCAGCCAGACACGGACTCGCGCGAGTACTGGGAGGGTCTCGCCCGGGGTGAACTGCGTATCCAACGTTGCGGCTCCTGCGCTCGCCACGTGTTCTATCCACGGGCGATCTGTCCGCATTGCTTTTCCAGCGAGCTTTCCTGGGTCACTGCGACGGGCAAGGGGACGATCTATTCCTATACGGTCGCGCACCAGGGCTATGGCGCGTTCGCACAGGATGTGCCTTTTGTGGTTGCGATTGTCGAGCTGGAAGAAGGCGTCCGCATGATGACGCGTATTGTTGGCTCACCACGCGAGCAGGTCGCCATCGGCGCTCACGTCGAAATCAGCTTTGAAAAGATCGATGAGGATCTGACGCTTCCCTATTTCCGGTTAAGCGGGGAACACGTATCTCCGCTTAACCGCTAGCAGGATCGTGAGCGTTCCATTCTATGTGCACGAGGTATGAAAGTATGACTGAAATACAACGTATAGCACCGGAGCGGCTTCGCACGTTCCTGCGACCCGGAAGTATTGCCCTGATCGGGGCAACCGATAACTCGCGCTGGTCCCTCTGTACCTTTGAAAACCTGCAACGCTTCGAGTTTCCTGGCCCGATCTATCTTGTTAATCCAAACCGCGAGATCGTGCATGGTCAAAAGGCCTTCAAGTCTCTGAGGGACCTGCCTGAACCGGCGGATCTGGCCTTTGTGATGGTCTCGACCATGCATGTGCTATCCGTGATTGAAGAGGCGGCCGAGCTGGGCACGCGGCAGTTCGTTGTGCTCACGTCAGGTTTCAGCGAGGTCGGATCTTCAGGGGTACAATTGGAACAGGAGCTGCTGGCCCTGGCTCGCGAGCGCGATCTCTTGATCCTTGGTCCCAATGGCAATGGCTTTATCAATGTGACGGACCAGATTACGCCCTATGGGCTGCCGATCTCGCCTCCCTTAATACGGGGTCCGGTCGGGGTGGTCTTGCAGAGCGGAGCCCTGGCAAGCGCGGTTCTGGCCTTTGCGCAGGCCCACGCGATCGGTCTCAGCTTGCTTGTTTCAATGGGAAATGAAAGCATGCTTTCAGTCACCGATGTGGTGGACTACCTGCTTGACGATGAGAATACCCGCTCAATCGCGCTCTTTTTGGAGAGCATCCGCCATCCGGCGGAGTTGAGCCGAATCGCCAGAAAGGCCCGAGAGCGTCAGAAGCTGATTGTGGCCCTCAAAATTGGGACAAGTGAGGTGAGTGCCCGCACGGCCCTGGCTCATACGGGTGCGCTTGTTGGCAATGATGCCATTAATGACGCGGCCTTCCGGCAACTGGGAATCGTGCGTGTTCACTCGCTCGAAGACCTGTTGATCACGGCCGGGTTGGCTGGTTATAATGGAACCCTGCCTGGCAGGCGGATGGGGGTGGTTACGCCTTCGGGCGGGGCCTGTGACATCATTTCGGATCTCGCCGATGAAAATGGACTTGAGCTACCCGCCTTCGCACCTGAGACGATCAAGGGGCTGCAAGCGGTGCTGCCACCATTCTCGACGGCCCATAATCCACTCGATGTGACGGGTTATATCGTCGTGGATGGCACACTGCAAATCCGGGCCCTGGATGTTGTAACCAGAGACCCAAACATTGATTTTATCTTGAATCTCGTCACCATCGATGGGTCACGCACGCTAGCTCCCGAGGCGCTTGCGACAACCTTTGAATCTTACAGGCTGCTTGCTGGTCTGATTCGGAAGTCGCCGCATCCGGTTGTGCTCGTCTCCAATACCTGCCTGGATCTTTCAGCGACGTCGCGGGCAGTGGTCGAACGGACCGGACTGCATTTTGTGGCGGGTATGACGCATGGCTTGCAGGCCATAAATCAGGTGCTCTGGTGGTCTGAGATGCTGCACAACGCGCCCACCAACGAGCCTGGAGAGCCAACGGAAATGCTCCTGGAGCTTGACTATCCTCAATCGGGAATCTGGTCCGAGCTTCAGGGGCGCAGGCTGCTGGAGGCGGCTGGTATTCCAGTTGTACCTGGAGTACTGGCAGAGTCGGAGGAAGAAGCGGTTGAGGCGGCTCGCCTTGCGGGACTACCAGTAGCACTGAAGATTCAATCGGCCGCGCTCCCGCATAAGAGCGATATTGGCGGGGTGGCCCTCAATCTGCGCAGCATGGAGGAGGTGCGTCAGACCTTTGCCAGCATGATGGCAAAGGTCAGGACGGCCCGGCCCGATGCCGAGCTTGAGGGGGTACTCGTCAGCCCAATGCGGCCCGCTGGGATAGAGCTCCTGGTCGGCGTCGTGCGGGACCCACTCTGGGGCCTGGTACTGACGATCGGCCTCGGTGGCATCTGGACGGAGGCACTCAAAGATACCTCGGTGCGGGTGCTACCGGTAACAAGTAGCGAGATCGTCACGATGTTCGATGATCTGCGTGGCGCGGCACTGTTTAAGGGGGCTCGCGGGCACGCACCCGTCGATCTTCAAGCGTTAAGCGAAATCATCTATCGCGTCAGTCAGCTTGCGAACGCACTTGGTCCCAGGTTGATGGCGCTGGAGATTAACCCGTTACGGGTCGATCCTTCGGGGATCGAGGCACTCGACGTACTGGTCAGCTTCTCCGATGAGTAATTGAGAAGCTGGGCAACTTATTTATCGAAGTTCAAGCAGTCAGGAATGCTCTCAGGCAGCAAGCAGGCGACATTCCTGTCTGCCTGTCTAGCTGGATTATTTCAAGCCAGCAATTATTGAAAGGAACACAGCAATTATGAAGGGTATTGAAGGCCGGGTCGCGTTTGTAACGGGAGCAGGCAGAGGAATCGGGGCCGCGACAGCCCTCCGTCTGGCGGAAGATGGCGCAAAGGTCGTGCTGGCCGATATCGATACAGATGGCTGCGCCCAGGTCGCGGCAGAAATAGAGAAGCTCGGTTCGGAGAGCCTGACGGTCTCCTGCAACGTGGCCGATAACGCGGCCGTCGAGGCGGCGGTTCAGCAGACAATCGACCGCTTTGGACGCCTGGATATCCTCGTCAACAACGCTGGCGTCTTGCGCGACAATCTGCTGTTCAAAATGACCGAAGAGGACTGGGAAACGGTCATGAATGTCCATCTGAAAGGGGCATTTTTGTGCAGTCGGGCCGCGCAAAAGCATATGGTCAGCCAGAAATATGGCCGGATTATTTCGCTCTCTTCAACGTCCGCCCTGGGGAATCGTGGCCAGAGCAACTATTCAACGGCCAAGGCTGGCCTGCAAGGTCTGACCCGCACGTTGGCAATTGAACTGGGTCAGTTCGGCATCACAGCCAACGCGGTTGCTCCCGGCTTCATCGACACAGAGATGACACGCACAACAGCCCGCCGCCAGGGCTTAGATCCGCAGGAGCGGATTGACCAGGCCTCGAAGATCATCCCCGTCAGGCGCGTAGGCGTGCCGCTTGATGTCGCCAATGTCATCTGCTTCCTGGCCTCAGAGGAGTCCAGCTATGTCAGCGGACAGGTTATCTATGTCGCGGGCGGTCCCCGCTCCTAACGTCTGATCAAGGGATATGCGGATGCTGCTTCCTGCAAACACCAGCGGGACACATCCGCAAACATCCGCTCTGAATGTATCTAATCAAAGAAAACCAGAGGTGCAAAAGCATGTTCGATACAAGCAAGATTGGTCATAGCTTTGCCTCCTTCACAGTAGAGGTACAGCGCAACAAGATCCATGAACTGACAACCGCGATTGGGGATGAGAACCCAATCTATCATAGCCGCGAGGCCGCACAAGAAGCGGGCTATCCAGATGTTCCCCTTTCGCCCACTTCACCCACCTTATTTAATTTCTGGGGATCTCGGCCACGTGGGCAAGGATTGGCCAGCCTGGGCGTCAATGTTCAGCGCATCCTGCACGGCGAAGAGGAGTATGAATACCTGGCTCCCATTTACCCCAACGATGTCCTGACCGGAACCTCAACGGTCGTTGATGCCAAAGTTCGCCAGGGCAGAGATGGCTCAACGATGGATATTATCACGACCGAAACACGTTACCTCAACCAGCACAACCAGCCGGTTCTCAATACGCGCTCAACCGTTGTCGTGCGGGAGTAATCGCCAGGAGAAAACGATATATACTTAGAGCAGCGTTATTTAGTGAGAGGCTGGCGGTTAAACTTGACTATACACATGTATGTGTTACACTTATTCATTACAGGATACCTTTTTACCTGAAACACATTGAGATATAAAACCACTCACTTTAACGCGTGTGCATGTTTAACTAGACTGATAGCACGCACGCCATGAGCTTCGCTGACTCAACGCGCTTAAGAAGCTTGGAGCATCGCTGCCAGAAACGAGCACCGTTGAAGCACGCCAGCGCTGCCCGCTTGCAAAGCGTTGCAACGCGTCTTGTAAGAGCACATTATATTTTTGGAGAGATACATTTATGGTGTTTCCAGATAGTGATAAAACGATGCGCTATATCAGCCAGTGGCTTTTGCTTCCAGCGTTCGGGTTAGCACTGATTCTGCTGGGATTCAACCTGGTCCTCCTCGCATCGGCAATTCAAAGGTGGGTGATTGCCCCACCTCCTCCTGAATATATTCCCTTGCCGATTACCGGTGGCCTGACCTGGCTACTCTGGTTGGGGCCGCTAATCGTCGTGGTTCTGCTTTACCTTCCAGGGCTTATTGCACATCTTGGAAGGAAACAAGACTCTCAAAAGACACCAAACATGCTTGAACCTGGAACGCAGGTGCATTCCACATCACGCCAGCAAAAAAGGAGGCGCTCATTACGCCTCGGACTCCTGCTGCTGGCATTTCTGGCGCAACTGCTGGTAATCCTGAATGCGCAGGCGTTCAACACAACAGGAAACGCCTACTTGCAAAATGTAGTCATGGTTTCTCGCAGTGAAGCCTGGGCAACAGGATATTACAATTACAACATAGGAGACTATCGTTCGATTCTCTGGCATTATCACGCGGGACAATGGGAACAGGTTGATGGTCCAGACGTCAGTGGCTTAACAGCTCTACCCAATGGGGATGTATGGGGAGTAAATGACCAGGGATGGATAGAGCATGAGAGCCAGGGAAACTGGATACAAATGAAGAGCGGAACAACTGACCCCCTAAATGCGATCGCGATGCGCTCTTCAACGGAAGGATGGGCGGTTGGAGGATATAATCATACCCCCATCGCCGCCAGACCGGGAGGTACCCTGAGGGCGATGGGCTTTGAGCTCCCTGCTATACCTGGGACCTTGACTAAATCCTTTACCAACTGCCGGATTGTGCATTATGTGGCAGGGAACTGGTCGCCTGTGCCTTGCCCGGTAAGCTCCATTCTTAGAAAAGTAACCGTACTCCCTGATGGATCTGCCTGGGCGGTTGGAGATAACGGAACAATTTTGTATGAGCATGCGGGCTCCTGGGTCCAGATTGCAAGCCCAACAACAAATACGCTCTGGAGTGTAGCCATGGTTTCATCCGATGAGGGATGGGCAGTTGGCTACCAGGGAACGATATTACATTATACACATAAAAGCTGGCAACAACTTTCGGCACAAACCACATCTTATCTATGGCAGGTAACAATGGTGAGTCCTGATGAGGGATGGATCGTTGG
>DASSXK010000457.1:0-2640 GCA_035703945.1 Ktedonobacteraceae bacterium
CAATTTGAAGGAGGTGCGAGCGAAAACCATGCAGGTGCTCAACGAAGGGAGGATGTAGGTGCGTTTATGTTCCTTTTGTGGCAAGCCGCAGGATCAGGTAAAGCACCTTATAGCTGGACCTGGAAATGTCTATGTGTGCGATGCATGTGTTGCTTCTTATAGTAAAAGACCTGAAGAACCACAGGAGGAGCAACGGTTGCGCTGCTCTTTCTGTGGTAAAACACAGAGCCAGGTGCAATATCTGACTGTCGGTCCCCAGGGAGTGAATATCTGTAGTGCGTGTCTTGTGCTTTGCCAGAGGATTATAGCTGGTGAACCGCCTCGCGGGCGTAAGATGAGGGGAATTCTGAAGCGGCTTTGGTGCAATAAATGGTTGCGTGCCCGATCATGACTTGATCGGGCGCGTTTGCAGATGTTGTTTTGCCTCGTGGGGGCTCTACGCCGGTGGACCTCCTGCCGGCTGCGTGAAGTCGAAGCAGTCGTCCATGCCGTCGGCGTCGGTGACACGCGTGGTCAGAGGGGGAAGGCTATAGAGATTCTCGCAGAATTTGACCAGGCTAACATGGGAGTGTAAAACTTTGGAGATGTAGCCACGTTTGGCGTAGGCGCTCAGGACGAGACAGCCAACGCGTGTTCCGTAGCGGAACTGGGTTCCATCGCTCCATTGTTCAACGTTTTGGGGATCGACATGGTCGTACCAGCCGCCCCAATCGTCCCAGGTGATAAAGATAGCGGTGCTATCCCAGAGCCCTCCCTTGACGATGGCATTAACCTGCGAAACAGTCCAGGCCATGCCCTGACTGACACTATCTTTTGGGTGTTCGCTGAGCGTGCCGGGTGCGTAAACCCAGCTTACGGTGGGCAGATTTCCTGCTGCGGCATCGGTCGCGAATTTGTCTGAGGTATAGGTCGAACTGCTACCTTCGAGATTGGTGATCATATCGAAGACATAACCGCCATAGTTGCCCCAGGTCAGACCTGCATTTGCCAGATTTTCTGGCAGGGAAGGGAGATTAAATGGTGGCTGGAGCGGCGGCGGATCGCTTTTGTGCGGATTATTGATAACAGGAGAATCTCCAGCCACCAGCATCAGATGGTTGGGGGTCGAAGGACCTGCGACGTCGGTAAAATAGTTGTCGCACAGGGTGAATTGTTGGGCATACGAGAAGTAGGAAGGGATGGTTTGGGCATTATATTGTTCGGACGCGGCAACCTGGGCTCGTCTGAGCCAGGTCTGGTGGTCATGGGCGGGCGAGACATCTGGAATATCGGTGGCGGGAGTAAGGTTGGAGACGCCATTCGCGCCTGGAAATGTCCCGAAGTAGTTGTCAAAGGCATGGTTTTCTTTGACGATGATCACGACATGCTTTATCGGATTCGCGTTTGCCATACTTTACTCCTGTTAAAAGTTATGTGAGTTTCACCAGTTGCTTGCCGAAGTTTTCGCCCTTGAGCATACCGATGAAGGCTTTTGGAGCGTTATCCAGTCCCTCAGCAATCGTCTCGTTATATTTCAGTCGGCCGGAGGCGGTCATCTCCTCCAGCTCTCTGAGGGCCAGGGGCCATTGCCCCAGGTGCTCGTTGACGATAAAGCCTTGTAACTTCACGCGATTGGTCAGCAGCATACCGAACTTTTTGAAGCTCCACGGCTCTGACGCGTTATACTGCGAGATCAGACCGCAGAGGGGGATGCGCGAGTGGGCATTCAGGCGATCCATTACGGCATCCAGGATTTCGCCGCCCACATTTTCGAAGTAGATATCAATCCCATCGGGCGTCGCGGCCGCGAGATCGGCAACCAGATTACCTGCTTTATAATCTATGCAGGCATCAAAACCCAGTTCATTGACCACATAATCGCATTTCGCTTTGCCGCCCGCGATTCCAACCGCTCGGCAGCCATAGAACTTTGCCAGTTGTCCAACCACGCTTCCAACTGCGCCAGAGGCAGCGGAAACGACGACAGTTTCGCCTGGTTTTGGTTCACCGATCATCATCAAGCCGACCCAGGCGGTGATACCGGGCATACCAACGACACCCAGGCGCGTGGAAAGGGGCACTGCATTGTTGTGGACCTTCGTCAGGTCTTTGCCATTGCTTATCCCGTAGAGCTGCCAGCCAAGATAGGTAACAACAACATCACCCTCTTTGAAGGCTGGATTGTGTGACTCCACGACTTTGCCAACGGTCCCTCCGACCATCACCTCGCCCAGAGCCTGACTGGCGGCATAGGACTTCGAATCGTTCATACGTCCGCGCATGTAGGGGTCCAGAGAAAGATAGAGGTTTTGAACCAGGACCTCGCCCTCTTTGAGCGAAGGGACATCAGTCTCGACAATATTGAAATCACTCTCCTGCACCCAGCCTCTGGGCCGGTTTGCGAGAAGTACCTGCTTGTTTTTTAGCGACATCTTGTTTTTCCCCTTTATTGGTGACAGCATTGTGGCAAGTATACTGTTTTTGCCTTCACAACCGCCATTATATAAAAGCCGAGGGCCGATAGGCGTAATCTCAGCTAGAAGTAACATCATCTTTATAGCAATCATCGAGAGATTGCGACGTATGATTTAGTTATTATGCAATCCATAGAATGAGCTACGCAAACTCAGCAGCAAAACCTGTCTCCACTGGCTGCTCTTC
>DASSXK010000488.1:0-4131 GCA_035703945.1 Ktedonobacteraceae bacterium
ATGACTAGGAGCAAACGCACTATGACCAGTGTTACCAACAATATCGTTACGAACGAGAGTCTTTGTCGAGGAACAGAAATGTTGCCTAAAAAGAAGCAGATGACCCGCCAACAGGCCACGTACACTGGAAAAATGGGGCGTGCTGATCTGCACATGCACAGCACATTTAGCGACGGACTGTATACTCCCGCTCAAATCCTTTCCCATGTCGAAAAAAATACCGACCTGGATGTGATTGCATTGACCGACCATGACGAAATCGAAGGTTCGCTGCGTCTGCGAGACCTCTGGCAGCAAGGCAACTATCGCTTTGATATTGTGGTTGGCGAAGAGATCAGCACCAAAGAAGGCCACTTACTCGCCCTCTATATCGAAAGATTGATTCCTCAGGGCTTGAGTATTGAGCGCAGTATTGATATGATTCATGAACAGGGCGGCTTAGCTGTAATTGCTCACCCCCTGCATCGCCTGTTCCGTCATAGTTGCCAGCGAGAGGTCATGGATCGTATTCATGCCAGCGAAGATGTCTGGTTGGATGGTATCGAGACCTGGAATGCTAGTTTCTGTGGCATCTATGCCAATGGTGTAGCGATGAAAGCGAACCGTGAAGTGTATGGTCTGCCTGAACTGGGAAACAGTGATGCCCACACATTGAAATCGATTGGAAGCGGCTGTACCTGGTTTGAGGGAAAGAGCGCGTCCGATGTACGTGCAACGATTGAGGCCGGATTAAGTGCTCCTGGTGGCAAGCTCTGGGGTATGAACGATTATATCCGTATTGCGAGTCACCTGGTTTCACACAAAGCCCAGAAGCGCTTACGCAACCGTGAGCAAAAAGTTGCGTAGATGTTTCAGGTAGCATGCTTCTCCGATCCGATCACTAACTGAGCCGGTTTGCAGAGCAATTATCAGATGAAATAGCTCAAGGGCTGAGCATGCACTCATTGGCCGTGTATGGATGGCCTGGCGACTGTATCCTCTGAGTTTGTGCGTAAGCTCACCAAAAAGGCGCAGGAGTAATGCGTGAAAATAGCACTAGTGACACCGTACGATTGGAGTTATCCGGGTGGTGTACGCGAACATGTACGCCATCTCTCTGAGCAGTTAAAACTCATGGGTCAGGATGTTCGCATCCTGGCTCCGGCTTCTGGAAACAAGGGTCAGGATCTTGAAGAGAATGTCTATAAAATGGGCTGGACGACTCCCCTGCCAATTAATGGCTCCCTTGCACGTATCTCTTTAAATCCCTACTTAGGTCGGATGGTTCGAGCTGTTTTACAGCGCGAGCGGTTTGATGTTATCCATATTCATGAACCTCTTGTACCGGGCTTGAATCTGGCAGTTTTGCGTTTCTCGCGGGCCCTCAATGTTGGTACGTTTCATGCGTTCGCCTTACCCGGTGTGACCTCAACTCCATATCTTGCTTATGCTTCGGCCCAACCCTTTTTACGCCCTTATTTCAACCGCTTGAGTGGTCGCATCGCCGTTTCGAGTGCCGCCTACAATTTTGCCTCTCATTACTTCCCGTCCGATTATCGTATCATTCCCAATGGAATCAAGCTTGAGCGGTTTCAACAAAAAGTTTTTCCGCTTCCAGCGTTAAAAGATGGCAAGCTCAATATTTTGTTTGTGGGTCGTTTCGAGAAGCGGAAAGGTGCCAAGTATCTCCTGCGTGCTATTCCGTTGATTCGTGAACGCTACCCCGATACCCGTTTTATTTTTGTCGGTGAGGGTAGTCTGCGAGCCGGCTTTCAGCGCTTTGTCGAGCGACATGGTTGGCAAGATGTGCTTTTTACCGGCTTTGTTTCTGACGAGGAACTTCCACGCTACTTTGCCAGCGCGGATGTTTTTTGTGCTCCGGCCACGGGTGGGGAAAGTATGGGGATTATCTTGCTGGAGGCGATGGCCGCTGGTGTGCCAGTTGTTGCATCGAATATTGAAGGATACGCGACAGTGATTAATCACGCTGAAAATGGCCTTCTGGCAACACCTCGGGATAGCGCAGAGCTCGCGGCAACCATCGGCCAGGTATTGAAATATGAGAAGCTGCGCCAACATCTGATTGAGACCGGTTTAAAAAGCTCACAGCAATATGCCTGGCCTTTTGTTGCTCGCAATGTGTTAAACTACTATAACGAACTGTTAGATGCGCGCGGTAAACTTGCGACCACTTCCTATAACCTTGGCAGAGCCTGAGCATTCAATCTTTCAAGTTTACCGAAAAGAGCTAGTCCGAATAGTAACAAGTATGGTACAATAAGAATATGTTTAGCAGACGTATCCAGCAAAGAGCGCGGCAATTTGTCACAATGATCATCAGACCGTTTGCTCGGCTTGGTGTCACTCCGAATATGTTGACTTTCGTAGGGCTGTTACTCAGTATTGTAACGGCTTCCGTGGTTGCTCAAGGTAACCTTTTCGCGGGTGGCTTACTCGTACTCTTTTCTGGCGTCTTTGACATGTTCGATGGAGCGATGGCGCGCGCCCGTGGCACCTCCTCGACTTTTGGCGCTTTCTATGACTCGACGCTCGACCGCTATTCTGAAGGCATTATTCTGGGTGGGTTGCTCATTTACACCATGCGACAACCCGGACTTAACGGGGCTCCCTGGCCTTTTGCCTCTGAGCAGACCTGGATGGTACTGCTCATTTATACAGCGATGCTCGGCTCGTTAATGGTGAGTTATACAAAGGCACGCGCGGAAGGTCTAGGGCTTGAGTGTAAAAAGGGATTGCTGGCTCGCCCCGAACGTGTCGTCCTTTTGGCTATTGGACTTTTAATTAGCACAGTTGTTTGGTGGTCGTTGGTGTTAGCGTTGGCGTTGCTGGCGGTTTTCTCACATGTTACAGCAGTGGAGCGTATTGTACATGTTTGGAAGGTAACAAACCGGGTTGTAGAGGTGAGCAAAGCAAAAAATTTCTCATCTCAGGGGTTTACACACGACCAGAATAACGGTGTCCATATCCATCAATCATCTACTGCGGTGGGAACGACGGAAGCCGTTGATGCTCCCAATCGTTCTATCTCCACCGGCGTTCCGCCGTTACCCGGTGGCGTACATCCAGAGTAATAATCAAACGAACGGTATAGACATAGACCGGACCGGTCATGCATGTAGCTTACGATAGCTCAACAAGCCTGTCTGAGGATTCTAAAGGGTGCAGCAGGGCGAATCATCGCCTCTTTGATGCCCCTTATCATCACAACGCGGATCGGCAAATTTTCTGATAGTTGCTTCGCTATAGAAAGGCGTAACGGAAGTTATGCCGCCTTTTTGGCGAAAGCCTTTCCCGAACACCCGTTGCAGACATTTGAATATGATAGGTAATGAGAACTTCGCTCCTCGTTCCACTTATGAATGAACGTTCTCTCCTGCTATCTTTTACATTCCGGTCCGTTTTACTGAGACTGGAGATCTTAGTGACAACACATAATAATCACCCGGAGGATCGCGACGTTACTGTTTCCGGCGCGGAACACGAACCTGCCTCCGATACCCTTTCAACTCCCACTTCTCCTGACCAGGCAACGCATCATGAAAAAGATGCCGCCGTCAATGAAGAGCAGAAGATCTCTGCTGGCGAGTCGAAAACTGATGACGTTGAGGCCAGTCCTCAAGCTAATTCAGCTTCCTCTTTCGATAAAACCGCTGAGGACACTTCTCATCAATCTGCGGATGTTTCATCGGTTGGAGATACGGAAAACGTTCAATCTGACACCCCTTCTCAGGCTCTTGCCTCTGAAGACGATGAGACCCCTACCCAGAAAAGCCCTGCGATTGAGCCTCAAAACGCTTCAATCGCGGCCGCAGAGACATCAGAGGCCGACATCAGACGTCAGGCTGAGGTATCTGTTGAGCCTGAGCCGCCTGTTTTAAGCGATGGGCTGCATATCCCTGAGACAGATGAGCCTGAGACTCCCGAAGCCGAAGCAAAAGCTGAGGAAGAAGCTGAGAATGTTTTGCTCAAAACGGTGGAGCACGAACCACAACCTGCCCAGGACCCGATGCCTGAGGCCAACATGGTCGACCAAAGCTATACACCAACCATGAGCGAGCAACAGGAAATCCGTCCCTTTACCGCTTTTATTGAAGAGTTTCGTCAGGTTGAAGAAGCCCGAGGCTTCTCTTT
>DASSXK010000572.1:0-4011 GCA_035703945.1 Ktedonobacteraceae bacterium
CAGATCTTGCTCCGGTCCCTCAAATCGCTGCATGGCCTCAATCGGGAGCTCATGTTGTTCCCCGGTAGAACATTCCTCCCCATCCTCAACACGATAATCAATCAAAACTACCCGTTGCCCGGACTGATAGCGTGTCAGGTAAAACACATCCACCGGCATTATGCGACAGACCTGCTGATAGATCGTTCGATAGACGGTCTCAACATCGCGTAAGGCTTCAGGCAGGGAAAGCGCCCGCGCAATCTCAACCAGGACCGCTCGCTCTTCACTACTGCGCCTCACCTCTTCATACAACAAGGTTCCTTCAATTGCGACCGCAGCCTGGTTAGCGAAAAGTTCAAAAAGACCAATTGTTTCTTCGGTTGGGCGTTGATCATCCAGAGGGGAATCAGGAGTTAAAAAGCCTAGCAGTGACCCATCACTTTTAAACAGGGGCACAATCATCAGGTCCTCGGACTGCCAGGCTGAATCCGAAGTTGTCGGCTGAATTTCAATCGGCTCTGCTTTACCTGGCTCTTCAACGACAACAAAAAGATTGTTAATCTGCTCATCATGCCAGATACTGGCCTCAGCGGGGATAAAGTAGGAGTTATTAATACGATAATCGGGATGCATTAATTGCGTCATGATAGGCTCTGGGAGGGGATGCTGGCGTAAGTAATCCTCTTCTTCTATCCCTACACCAGAAGTTGCATAGACCGTATAATTGCCTTCATTATAAAGATAGAGGGCTACGTGTCTGAAGTTCAAGGCATTGCAGACAGCCTGAGAAATACGCTGTACCAGGGCATTCGTATCCATGTACAAACGTAAAGAGGTACCTATCTCAGTAATATAGTTCAAGACGTTGCAGCGTTGCTCTAAGAGAGCGACATCGGTCGTACCCGTATCTACAGGCTGATCTTGTGGCAGATTAAACGGTTTCACGTATGTTCCTTGTTCATCTTTCACAATATTTGTGCAATTATAGCATAAAACAAGTGACGCTTATAGCAATCATAGATAACTCATCCTAGCTTTAGGATATTTACCCCGAATATTGCTATACCTCAACAGTACAAGCGCCAGGAAAATCCACAAGGAATAGTGCATTAAGCGCTGACTTCTGGATCATACTCATCTGGCTCAAGACTAACCATGTTTGTGTAAAAAGTACTACCTCCATTAAAATCGGCCAGCCGATCGGAGGTCGTCCAGTTAATATTTCGCTGGTCTGGACTAAATTTGGGCCACCAGACGGTGGTGGTTGCCAACATGCCCGGTCTCACATCTTCAGTTACATCTGCGACCAGCCGACACCAACCTCGCTCATTACTAACACGTACCAGTTGACCTTGCTTTATTCCGTAGCTCAAAGCATCTTGTGGATGAATACGCAGTGTCGGAGCATGTTCTTTTGCAATCATTCGTTCCTGATTACCAAATGTCGAGCTAACAAAATGGTGCGCGGCCGGGCTGATCAGCGGCAAACGCGCTGGACCCGTGCCTGTGGCAATTTCGGTGAAGCTCGATTCGTATTCAGGCTCCCAGCCCGGTAGGGGATCGTACCCTTTCGTGGCCGCCTGAGCCGAGTAAAACTCTACTTTACCAGAAGGGGTAGGAAAATAGCCATGCGCAAAGGGGATTCGTTCATCCTCCGAAAGGACTATCGGCAGAAATCCTTCGCTCTGAAGTCGTTCATAGTTAATATCCTTCAAATAAGGATTGGCACGCGCCGTCGCCTCCAGAACTTCACGAATCACACTTTCAGCATCCTGCTGAAGCCAGGAATCCGTAAATCCCATGACCTTCGCCAGGCCACGCATCACATCCCAGTTACTTCGCGCTTCACCTTGCGGAGCTATCGCGGGCAGGTTTAACTGCACCATCGGCTCACCGCCATAGGGCTTATGCAGGTCCATCTGTTCAAGTTGACTGGTCGCTGGAAGCAATAGATCAGCATAACGTGCGGTATCTGTCTCAAAAAGATCATGGACGACTGTAAAGAGATCCTCACGCTGCAAACCTTCGACGATCTTACCCACGTTCGGTGAAGAGGCCACAGGGTTGGCATTATAGACAAAAAGCGAGCTGATCGGTGGATCGGCTTCCCCGGTCAGGGCCGCGCCTAGCCGGTTCATATTAATGCTGCGTGGCTCTGGCCTATCTGGCAGTTCTGAGGCATGTCCAACTGCTTCACCGTCCCAGTTCAGCCAATCGCTGGTCGAATACATCAATCCACCACCGACAATCCCATATTGACCTGTCAGTGCCGGCAAACATGCCAGCGCTCGGACGGTCTGGCCACCGTTGGTATGTCGATTGATTCCATCCGATGTTCTGAGCATGGCCGGGGTTTGGGTTGCATAGTTACGCGCCAGTTCAACGATACACTCGACACTCACACCACAAATTTTAGCCGCTCGCTCTGGTGGATACTGTTCGATGCGATCCTGCAACTGCTCCCAGCCAACCGTATGCTCGGCAATCCAATCGGGCTTGTGCAGTCCTTCCTTGACAATTACATACATCATCGAAAGGGCCAGGGCCGCATCCGTGCCGGGAAGAGGCTGAATATGCTGATCGGCTGAGCGCGCCGTCAGTGTGCGAATTGGGTCAATCACGATAATCCGTGTGCCGCTCCGTTGCGCTTCACGCAAAAATGGCATCAGATGAGGCGAGGTGCTGGCCGGATTGCTCCCCCAGATCAAAACAAGCTTGCTCTGTTTAAGCTGTTCTGGTCCCGGTGCCAATCGACCGCCAACCGTTAACATGACGGCCTCCTCAGCGGCGTGCCCACAGATCGCTCGCTCCAGATGTGAAGCTCCCAGCCGTCCCCAGAAGCGTTTGTTCGTCACAGTGCCCTGGAGCATTCCCAACGAGCCAGCATAGCTATAGGGCAAGATCGATTCAGCGCCGTAACGTGCAATGCTTTCTTGCCAGCGGGTCGCGATCTCCGCGAAGGCTTCGTCCCAGGAGATCCGTTCAAACTGACCGCTACCCCTGGCTCCAACCCGGCGCTGCGGATACAAAAGCCGCTCGGGATGGTAGACACGTTCCAGATAACGATTAACTTTCGCACACAACCAGCCACGCGTCACGGAGTGGCTGGCTCGACCAACTACACTGACTGCTCTTCCCTGGGCATCAACCCGCGTCTCCAGCGCACAACAATCGGGGCAATCATGGGGACAGGACCCGTAAATTGTTTTCAGTTCGCGTCCATGTTGTTTAGGAGCAGATGATATTGACACTGTAGTTGGTCCTTTCAATGCTTTAAAACCAGCTCAAACATATCCTGATTTATACTGACTCTATCCGCGCGATCACGGCTCTCTATAACGCTGTAGAGGCTTATTCCCAGGCGTCGGTCGAACCCAACCAGCTCTGAATTGTCTCTGGCATATGGGCAACGCTCCCTTGCTTAGAAGAGCTACGCGGCAGGGTATGCAAAATGATCGAGCCATATTCTTTTGAGATCACACGTTTATCAAACACGACGACTGAATTACGCCGGGGTGCGCTCCAGACAATTCTGTTCAAGGCCCGCCGCATCCGTTGCGCCGCTACCGGTACCGTCAGGTGATGCAGTTGATCGGAAATCTGCTCGGCCCTGGCCGCGATCAAAGGATCGTTCAGCACCGGCATCGGCAATCGAGCAATCAACGTGCAGGCTGGCACACGCGAGATCTCTTCGATACCATCCCAGAAGGTACCCGTTCCCAGCAGGACAATCCGTTCCTGCTCTTGAAAGAGCTGCCAGAGCTGGCGAGGAGAGCCATCAATGCCATGTCCAAGGACCAGAATCCCCTGAGCCTCTAAAAGGGGCTTAATCGTTGAATAGGAGCTTCGTAGCGCCGCGTGCGAGGTATAGAGAACCACAAGCTGACCCTCCAGAGGAACTGCCAGTTGCGTAATCGCTGTATCCAGGTGTCGTTGGTATTGTGGCATATTCGGCTCTGGCACGTCATCTGGAAAGTACAACAAAGTTTGCTTCTGATACTCTGCCACGATTGAGAGGCCTGGACAATT
>DASSXK010000624.1:0-2232 GCA_035703945.1 Ktedonobacteraceae bacterium
AAAGGTCGCGTGTGCTATTGTCATCGTCATCCCCTCCAAAACACGTACACCCAACATCCTAAGACATCATAACAATTCAGCAATGTACACTATACGCCCGGCATATTAATTTTCTATAAAAATAAGGCACCTTCTTGTGAAAATCGTGTGAAGACATTTGTCTTTCAATATAAGAATGGACCGATAAAAATGCTGAAACAGGCGCAGAGGGATGGTGTGCAGGACGCATTTGCGCCCTGCTTGAAGCGTGAGATATGTCGGGAAGGATAGAGGCGTTTTGTCCCTTAAGAGCTTGCTAGAGGCGGCTGAACCTGTTGCTGGTGGGCTTCTTCCCATTCCGAGCGCAGGATGCCCATCTGAACCAGATCCAGGTAGCGGCCATTGCTCCAGACATGCTTACGTAATCGTCCCTCCTCCACGAAACCGCAGGCAAGGTAGCTGTGAATAGCGCGGGGATTATCGTCATTGACGATCAGCCAGATTTTGTGAAGATTGCGAATCTGGAAGCCATAGACGAGCAGCGTGCGAATGGCATCGCGTCCATAGCCGTGTCCCCAATAGCGTCGATCGCCAATTCCAATTCCCAACTCACAAATCTGGGTTGTTTGATCATAGCGGAAGAGGCCACAGGTTCCGATAAATTGCCCATCTGCTTCGATGGCGAAGTTGGGTCCATTCCGCTCATCTTTGACCAGGGACTCCTCAAAATTTCTTTCCAGTCGCTCCAGGCTTTGTGGTTCCCAGGGAGGACCGCCAGTGAGAATTTCAAATTCTACATCATTTTGAAACGCCCAGAGTCGATGAAGATCATCTCGCTTAAGGGCTCGCAACGTAACCTTTTCTCCCTGTAACATTGAAAAAAATACTCCTAACCTGTTTTAGGATCTCTTGCTCAGCCAGCTTTTTGTCATCCAGGCAGGTTGAATTATCAGACAAACAAGCAACGTGATTGCTGCTTTTATGATAACAATGATGCCTCAACGAAATAGCGACAATGCGATTCAAAAAAAGCCAGGTAAGATCCTTCTAGATTGCCTACGAATCGGAATCGGTCTATGCGCCATTCTACCAGATAGAATCAACATTTTCCCCAAAATAGGATAAAGATTGAAATGTGCGACGGGCTGGGAGTAAGGTTGCCTGCAATCTATCAGGAAGGAAGCTTGCTTAAAAGAGGAGCGGGGGGACTGACTTTTGTCCTAAAAATAGTGCGGATTGCTTATTGGTGTGATTGTGATCGCTGCTCTGCTGTGCCCAGAATTCCCAACTGATCAGGCTAATGCTCAAGGCGAGTATCAGCAACAGCATGATGGTGAAGATATAGAAGGAGCGTGTGCGATCGCCCGCATATGTAGCAGGGGAGAGTGCTGCCACCTTCAAGCTGAACTGTGTCTGCTGAGATCGGATGTCTTGTGTCTTATGGTGAATCGGAAGAGCGACCATACAAAAGTGACAACGATCTTCAGAGGGGAGATCCTGAAACGCCTGGTTTTCCGTTTGTGGGAGATCAGGGAAATTGTGCGAGCAGGTACTACTGCTATGGGTTTGATCAAACAGGCGGTTTAAGAAAAACACATCGTGATAGAGGGCCGGTGAGGGAGAGTAGCGCGGCAGATGCGCGATCACCGTATCGAAATAGCGATATTCATTAAGAAGGTTCGAGCAGGAGGGGCAGACATTCAGATGCTCTGTTATATCTTTTCTTTCAGTTGGTGCGAGCATGTTGTCAAGGTAAGCACTTAGCAGTTCCTCGACATGCTCGCAGTTCATTTCGTGCTTCCTCCGTATTCCAGCGTCCTGTAATGTTCGCGAAAAGACTGGCGTGCCCGAGACAGGTACATTTTGACGCCGCTTTCAGCGATATTCAGGGACTGGGCTATTTCACTGTAAGAGAAGCCTTCCTGGGTATACAAGAGCAGAGCCGCCCGGTATTGTTGAGGCATACGCCGCAAAGCAGCCCGTACAATCTCTGTTGTCCCATACATTTCTTGTGGATCGGCACTTTCAGCATCGGCAGGCTCGTGATCCAGGTCTTGCCAGGGCAGCCAGGCGATTAATTTTCGACGCCGGAGGGCATCGTACGCCGTGTTTGTAGCAATACGATAGAGCCACGCGGATAGTTTTAAGTTCCCATCCATTTTTGGAAGCGCTCGGAAAGCCTTTAAAAAGGTATCCTGCGTTAAATCATCAGCCTGTTCACGATCCCCAACCAAATGATAGACATAATTATAA
>DASSXK010000305.1:0-8487 GCA_035703945.1 Ktedonobacteraceae bacterium
GGTGCGCGTGCCCGGCGGGACGTTCGTCCAACCAAAGGTCTGGCCAGCCAGCGTCAGGTATTGGCTACTGGTCGCCCAGGTAATGAACTTAAAGGCGGCATCCTTATTGCGGCTGCTGTTGACCAGACCCAGCGACCAGGCCCAGAGCCAGCGACTACCATTCGCGGTCGCTTTGGTCGGCGCATAGGCATAGCCAACGTTGCCAGCAATCTTAGATTGTGAAGGCGTTTCCAACGAACCACCAAACGAGGTGGCATCATAGAACATACCAGCTTTGCCCTGGGTCATCAGACTCAAACACTCTTGCCAACCAGCAGTTGAAGCGCCAGGCTCCCCATACTTCTGTAAAAGCGTGACGTAGTCAGACACGGCCTGTTTGGCGGCGGGACTGCTCAGTTGGGGCTGCCAGTTCATATTGAACCATTCACCACCATAGGTATTGATGACCGTATCAATTGTAGCCATATTCATACCCCAGCCGGACTGACCACGCAACACGATACCAGCCGTTCCAGTTGAGGGATCATTGAGCACCTGCGCAAAATGGGCAATTTGATCCCAGGTGGGATGCTCGGGCATCGTCAGGTGATGCTGCGCAAAGAGCTGCTTGTTGTACATCATCATGCTGCTCTCGCCGTAAAATGGGAGTGAGTAGGGCTGGTTCTGATAGGAAAGTGTGGACATAACCGGCTTAAGCAGATCATCATAGTTGTAGCTGCTCTTATCCTGCGCCGACATCTTCGCAAAATACGGCGCGAGATTTTGCAGCCAGCCGTTGTGTGCCCAGATAGGGGTATCGTAGCTGCCAATCGTGGCAATGTCGAGCTTGCCCGCATTGGTAGCAACATCCTGCGTCACCTTTGTGCGCAGATCATTTTCGGGCAGGGTCACAAAATTGACGTTGATCGTGGGATTTTGCTTCTCAAACACCTGTTTGGTAAGCTGCTCCATCTGCACCATCTGCGAATTATTGACGGTCGCAACCGTGAGAGTCGTACCAGAACCCGATGATTGGCTCGTTGGGGAACACGCCGCCAATCCTGAAAAAAGCAATGCAATAGCGGTAAATACAGCGAGGGCCCGTACCGTGATCTTCATTGTACATTCCTCCATGAAAAGTCTAACACGCTCAAGACAAAACAATGTCTGGTAAGCACTTAACATGACGTAGACTATGATAGAGAATCAGGCATGGATGAGTCCGCTGGGCAGGTACCTCCTTTCTCCGCATTGAGAAAGACGCACACCAGAAAAATACAGTAGATAAGTTCCTCTCTGGCAAAAGACAGCAGTTATGATACAGCCAGTAGAACACAATTTCGCACGTTATCAGAGGTAGTATAGTCAGAAAAACGATTAGCTAATCGTTTTTCTGACTATACCATACGATCTTTGCCTTTGTCAAGGAGGGAAAGGAGATTCTCCTTGACAGGGTCGGGGTATCTATGATACGTTCAATTCAACCACTGGCGTAACGCTTAGTTGAGGGGGAACCCGATGGCGATGGATGCTGGCCGTTCTGTTACGATTAAAGATGTCGCCGCGCATGCGGATGTTTCTATTGCAACGGTTTCTGCTGTCATGAATGAAAACAAGTATGTGAGTCCCGAATTAGCTCAACGGGTGCGTGACAGCATTGCGGCCTTAGGCTACCAGCGCAATAGCTTTGCTCGTGGTTTAAAGACGCAAGTCAGCCATAGCATAGGGCTGATTGTTCCCGATATTACAAATCCTTTTTATACAAACATTGCCCGTGGTGTTGAGGATGTCGCCCATGCCCACCACTATTCTCTGATTCTTGGCAATACAGATGAAGATCCTGAGAAGGAGAAAGAGTACCTCAACCTGCTGGAAAGTCGGCAAGCGGATGGTTTGATTATCGCGGTCACGGATCGCAGTTACGACTATTTACGTGCGCTCCCACTCCAAAAACTGGCGCTGGTGGGGATCGACCGCTCGCTGCTTGAGCTAGGCGTCGATACGGTCATGGTTGATAACAAGGTCGGGGCCAGAACAGCGGTAGAGCATCTGATCAAACTGGGCCATCGGCGGATCGGGCTGATGACCGGGGCACGCGGAATCGCCCCAACCGAAGAACGTCTGGAGGGATATATTGAAGCCCTCGAAAGACATGGTATCCCTGTTGATCCGGCCTTAATTGCGATGACACGCGCCCGTGTGGATGGAGGAGAGCGTGGGGCCCAGCAGCTCCTTTCACTCGAAGACCGCCCAACGGCGCTCTTTATGATGGATGGCACGATGGTGATCGGGGCGCTACAAACCATCACCAAGTTTGGTCTACGCTGTCCCGAAGATATCGCCCTGGCCTGCTTCGACGATTTTACCTGGGCCTCGGTCATGCGCCCCCATCTAACGGTTGTTGACCAACCAACCTATGAAATTGGCAAGCAAGCCGCTCGCCTCCTCTTTGAGCGACTGCAACACCAGGAAAGACCGCCACGAGAGATTCGTCTGCGAACGCGCTTCATTGTGCGCGAATCCTGCGGTGCCCGCTTGCACGCTCCCGATAGTATCAGTCAATTCCCCGTTTGAGTCCCTATTGAGAAAATCCACGAAGAAAAGGCCCAAAAATATCTTAAAACGAGCTTTTTGCTTTCTGACGACAAAATACGTTTCAAATAAGAGATTTTCAAGGGTGACATGTCATTATTACTGGTATACCTATATTCTAAATTTTTAATGCACCTGAGAGCCTACCGCTTCTTGAAAAACCTTTGAAGGATTAAAAATTAAGAGGAAGTCAGGAGAATCTATGATGGAACGTTTTCTCAGGATTACAGCACGAGCAAGTGTAGTAATGATCATGTTGTGTATGCTATCTCTGACATCGGTTAGTGCACAAGCTGTAATCTCAAATGCAAGGAATGTTCAAAACCAGCTCATCCCCGCTACATGTGGAAAATGGAGTGTTGTGCCCAGCCCCAATGGGAATGGACAAAGCGGCCTGGGTGCAATCGCTGTGGTCTCTCCCACTGCTATCTGGGCGATAGGCAACGTTGATAATCCATTTACACGTGTTAAGACGACCCTGACCGAATTTTGGGACGGCACACAATGGAGTATTGTCCCAAGCCCCAGCCCAAGTCCGATGTATAACAACCTCTATGGGGTCGCCGCAATCTCATCTAACGATGTTTGGACCGTTGGCTTCGACGTCAACGATGTCGGGATTACCCAGACGCTTACCGAACATTGGAATGGTTCAAGCTGGCAGGTTATCCCAAGTCCCAGCCCCGGCGCTGAGAATAACCAGCTATTCAATGTGACAGCGATTTCAGCACGTAATGTCTGGGCCGTTGGCTTCACTACCGACAGCACTTTTGCGCAAAAAACCTTGATTGAGCACTGGAACGGTGCACAATGGCAGGTTATAGCGAGTCCCAGCCCAATTGAAAATGAGTCTCTCTCCAGTATAGCGGCTGTCTCGGCCACGGATATCTGGGCCGTGGGAACCAGCAACGGCTCCCCAACACAAACCACCCTGATCGAGCATTGGAACGGCTCTCGCTGGCGGGTCGTATCAGGTGGCGATGCTGGTGGCGAACTTCGAGGGGTCGCAGTTGCTTCAGCGAATGATGTCTGGACGGTAGGCGACACAACAGGAAGCAGCGCCAGCCAGGCACTGACTGAGCACTGGAATGGCTTAAACTGGAACGTTATCAACAACCCCGAAGTTGGAACGAGTTCGCTTTTTTCGGCGGTGGCAGTAGTTTCTAGTTCTGATGTCTGGGCCGTGGGAAGCAGCAACAAAGGCAGCACATTTTTCCAGACCTTGATCGAACACTGGAACGGCACCAGTTGGAATGTTGTGCCAAGCCCCAGTCCAGGCTCGTTTAGCACTCAACTATTGGGAGTTGCAGCGGTCTCTACCAATGATGTCTGGGCCGTGGGATATGCCGATGGCAATACCTTGATCGAGCACAACCGTTGCTAGAGAATAAAAGCTACCAGTCATAAACTCCGATGGGGGCTTGCAGGCAGTACATGTCTGCAAGCCCCATTCCTCTGTATTCATTAGAGCCAGGTCTCCTTTCGCAAAAAACATCTTCTCATCACTGGTGATCATCTCACGTTCAAAGACGTATAGATATCCATCAGGCAAGATGAAATACCACCTTACTCCTCTAGTGTACAAATAGTCACAAAGATCTCTGCCAGGGACATTGGACCGTTACTAATTGCCCATTTAATGATATGCTATAGGCATTCGATGCAAATTGCAGTACTTCTTGCATTCATTTGCATCAATAGAGAAAAATATAAGATTTCCGGCGACAAAACACAAATGAGGTGCACCCACTATGTATCACATCCCATTTACCGAGCTAGAAGAAAAGACGCTAAAAGAACTAGGCGAAGCGTTGGACACAGGTAAGCTCACGTCGCGCCAACTGGTTGAGATGTACCAGGAACGCATTCAGGCCATAGATCAGGCTGGCCCGACGCTCAGATCTGTGCTTGAGATTAATCCAGACGCGCTGACTATTGCGGACACCCTGGACGAGGAACGCCGGAAAAAAGGTCCACGCGGTCCGCTGCATGGCATCCCTATTTTGCTCAAAGATAACATCGCAACGGCGGATCGGATGGAAACGACGGCTGGTTCGCTGGCCCTGCTTGGCTCACAACCAGTGCGTGACGCCTTTGTAGCCCAGAAATTACGTGTAGCAGGAGCGATTATTCTGGGCAAAGCAAATATGAGTGAGTGGGCCAATTTTCGCTCAAGTACCTCCTCCAGCGGCTGGAGCGGACGTGGTGGGCAGGCGCTCAATCCCTATGTGCTGGATCGCAGCCCTTGCGGCTCCAGTTCTGGTTCAGCGACAGCGGTTGCGGCAAATCTGGCGGCGGCCTCGCTGGGCAGCGAAACGGATGGCTCTATTCTTTGCCCGGCCGCAGTAAGCGGCGTTGTAGGTATCAAGCCAACGGTCGGACTCACCAGCCGAGCGGGCATAATTCCAATCTCCCATAGTCAGGATACGATTGGTCCGTTTGGACGAACGGTCGAGGATGCCGCTATTTTGCTCGGAGCTATCGCAGGGGCCGATAAACGCGATCCCGCTACCCAAAACAGCGCAGCTCGCTTCTTTAGCGACTATACCCAATTTCTCGATCGGGATGGCTTGAAGGGCGCACGGATTGGAATCGCCCGGCAATTCTATACTGGCTACAGTCCAAAAATCGATGCGGCTTTCGAGACATGTATTAAGCAGATACGCGAAGCAGGAGCAATCATCGTCGATCCGGCGGATATTCCCACGGCAAAGCAGATGGGGGATTCGCAAAACGAGATGACGGTGCTGCGCTTTGAATTGAAAGCGGACCTCAACGCCTATCTGGCCGGATTGAAGAGTTCGCCGGTCCGTACGCTGGCTGAAATTATTGCTTTTAATGAAGAGCATGCCAGTGAAGAACTTCTCTACTTTGGGCAGGAACACTTCCTGGAAGCCCAGAAGACAAGCTCGCTGAATGACCCAGGCTATATCGTGGCCCTGGCGGAGAATCAGCGCTGGGCAAGACAAGAGGGAATTGATGCGGTTATGGATAAATATCAATTGGACGCCTTACTCACGCCTACAACGAGCCCATCCTGCCGCATCGATCTGGTCAACGGAGATTTTTTCGGCGGGAGCTCTTCCCAACCGGCTGCCCTGGCTGGCTATCCAGCAATCAATGTTCCGGCTGGCTTTATCTTCAACCTACCCATCGGTATTACCTTTACGGGCCGAGCCTATAGCGAAGCCACGCTCATCAAGCTGGCCTATGCCTTTGAGCAAGCCACAAAAGCCCGACGAGCACCAGCGTATCTGGCAACAACACCATAGGGCGGTCATTTGCCTGCTCTATAGATGACATTGGATATTGCGACATCTCACTCTATTTCTTGAACATACGTAAAGATTCAGCGGCCTTGCTTTCCCTCTTTGCGCGAGGGGCAGCAAGGCCACTTTGTTTGTCAAAGAAGCGTAATAAGTATTACTTATCGATTGGCTCGCCTGTAGTGGGATTCAGGAAGAGGCGGCTCGAATCCTCATTATGGAAGTTGAAAAGATTGTTTAGCGTTCCAGCCTCTGCATCAAACGATTGGTCGCCAATTCTACCAAGACTCCAGTTGTCTTCAATAAAGCGTAGGATCGAAGACTGATCGGTGATGGAATGATCAACGCTGTTCTTCCTGGCAAATGGTGAGATCACCAGCAATGGAAGACGGGGGCCATAACCACAACGAGCCTGGTAAGCGCCAGCTTTTGCAGTTCCGCAAGAGCCAGGTCCGGTCAGGGCATCGTTGGGATCGTTAGACTGGTTTACGATCGGACCCATCACATGATCGTACCATCCATCAGAGTCGTCATAGGCAATCACGACAGCCGTATGTGCCCATTCGGGAGTTTTCTGCAATGAATTGAGCGTATTGACCAGGAACGTTTGCTCGTCTAGTGGATCAGAATAGCCAGCATGACCATCCTGGTATCCTGGAGCTTTCAGAAAACTCACAGCAGGCATATTGTGATGATCCACCGAAGTCCAGAAATCTTGCAGATCGTACTGGTGATTGGCCTGGTCGGTCTTACCGATCATCGTAGCCGAAGTTGGAGGCAGATGATGCGGATTGGAAGTCGATTGATAATACTGGAAAGGCTCGTGATGAGGGATGAAATCAGTAACCGTCGCTCCCCCAACATTCTTATGTGAGGTACCACAGACCGCCTTACCATTGCTCGTTGCACTTGGGCGAAAACCTCCCTGGAACCATCCCCAGGTAATACTCTGCTGATTAAGCAGGTCACCCACATTCTTACCGCTTAAAGAGACTGTTGCCCCTGTGGAGCAATCATCAAACGCGGGTCGAGGATCGCCAATAATAGTTCCATTGGAGACTGCACCAGGAAGGGTCGCAGGAGTCGCGCCGTGTGTCTGCCCGGCAATCAGGTTCTCAGCCCCAACTGTTGAGGGGCCAAAATTTGTACCATATGAGTTGTCGCTCATCGAGAAAGCCTGAGCATAGTTCCAGAGTCCAGTGACAGTATTGCCATCATAATAGTTCATTACGATGGATTTGTCGGTACAACCGCCACCGCTGGCAAATTCTACAAACTTATCCATCAAACCATGATCGAAGGATTTCTGTTCATCAGTATAGGTGTGATCCATATCACAGGTCAGTGCCTGAGAACGATCCAGGCGCTTGGGGTTGGCAGCGTTGGGATTATTTGTCAGAAGCGCAGGACTCAGTCCATTGACGCCTGGGGTATTAGATTTAGCGCTAAAATTTGGCTCACCAGCGGGATTAGTAGCGATGGGGTAGGTTCCAAAATAGTGATCAAAGGAAACATTTTCTTGAAAGATAACAACTAGATGTTGGATAGGGGTGGTTGTGCGAGCTCCATGTGTATAAGTGGCAGTCGACGCGGGGCTTGCAGCCGATCCCATGAGCGGCGCGCTCAAAAGCAACACACTCAAGGAAACAAGTAGCGCAAGCATTTGCCCATGCTTCTTCATAAGATAGTAATCCTCCTTCTGTTAAGATCCTCGGAGAAATTTTCCGAGCACGCTATTGAGTATAGTGCATATTTGTTAAATTTTAGCGAAATACTAGAGTAAGAGAGTAATTATCGCTTTAAGCATTTGGTGAATAAAACGTCTGCCTTTATACCTCATTCGAGAGTGAAGATTCTCACCAGGAGAGGATGGGCTTGCTCATAGAATTGAGTGTTGAAAACAGCTACCATACAATTATTGTCAACAAACTTCTATTCAGGTTGCAATAAGGAGGAACGTCACATTTATGGAGACAAATATAGCCCAGCAAAATATGCTGCCTCTAGAAGTACAGCAGGCAGCGGCAAACCAACGGCTTGGGACTTTTATGAAAGTCTACAAATCAAGCCTGGCCAGAACAATCATTGGAGTGGTTTTCTTCTTAGCTGGTGGGATACTCTTTTTAGCGGGTGGCATTTTCCCAACTGACATTTCGATTGTCACAAGGGTGATTCTCCTGTTCTTTGGAATATCCTTTGTTGCGCTGGCAATCTATATGGCCTTCACCGTTATCCGAGTGGCAGGTCAACAGATTTACCTCTTTCAACAGGGAATGGTCATTTTCAAGAAGAATCAGGTGCAAGCAATCCATTGGAACCAGATCTCAGAGGTCTTGCAGAGCATCACGCGTAACTATCGCAACGGCGTCTACGTTGGTACGACCTACATCTTTACCCTGCGTCGCACAGATGGCTATCAGATCAAATTGGACAACTTAACCAAAAATATCGCCGAGCTTGGACCGGCAGTGGCCCAGGGTATTACACGCGAACTGGTTCCACGTGCCTTCCAGACCCTCCAAACGGGACAAACCCTGACATTTGCTCCATTCAGCGTCAACTATCAAGGCATCAGCAAAGGACGCGAATTTATCCCCTGGGCTCAGGTCGAAGCGATTAATGTAAACCGGGGTTACGTGAAGATTAAGAC
>DASSXK010000063.1:0-4283 GCA_035703945.1 Ktedonobacteraceae bacterium
ATGCATCTGGCGGATAGCGCCTGACCCGTTGGCGCACAGGCCGCAAGCGTGGGACCCGTCCCTTTATCTTCACTAACCTCAAGGATGGGACGGGTCTGGATGCCGTACTCGATTGGGTGGAGCAGCGGCTTAAACTTCCAACCGAGCAGCGTCGGCCAATCATTAATCGTCGATTGCCTGGTAAGCGGAAGTCCAGAAATCGCGGCAGACATTGGGCGGATTGGGGGAAGCCCAGAGGCATTGGGTCATAAGGAGCGTGATCATCTCCTCTTTGGGATCGGCGTACCAGGAGGTGCCCATACCGCCGTCCCAACCATAGCGGCCGGGTACGGAAAAAATGTCATCGCGTTTGGTGACGACGGATACGCCAAATCCCCAGCCATAGGCATCAAAGTCGCCAGGGAGCAGGCCCGATAGCGCTTTTTGTTCGGGCGTAAGCTGGTCGGTTGTCATGGCTTCAATTGAGGGGCGGGAGAGGATGCGTTCGCCGCCATATTTTCCCCTGGCGAGCATCATCTGACCGAAGGCCAGGTAGTCATCTATGGTTGAGACCAGTCCTCCTGCTCCGGAGGGGAAGGCTGGTGGTTGGCTCCATTGGCTGTCCTCGACGCCATCAAAGATCGTGAGTTTTCCGCTTTCAGGATTGGTCCAGTAGCAGGTTGCCAGCCGAGAAAGCTTGGAGGCTGGAACGCTAAAACTGGTATCTTTCATACCGAGCGGCTCAAAGATACGTTCGCGCAAGAATGTTTCAAACGGCTGACCCGAGGCACGGGCAATCAGCACACCAAGCACGTCGGCTCCCGTATTGTACATCCACTTTTCACCCGGTTGGTGCATGAGGGGAAGCCGCCCCAGACGACGCATCCATTCATCGGGTGCGGGTATTGTTGCGGGACTTGGCGGTCCCATCCCGATCTGCTGATCCATCGCTTCCTTCAGGATTGGACATTCGTCAGGGTCGGCCATCGCCTGCCCGAAACCCATCCGGAAGGTAAGCAGGTCACGCACCGTGATCGGGCGGTTTGCGGGGACTGTTTCGTTAAGTGGCCCATTGAGCCGCTTGAGAACTTTGCGCTCGGCCAGTTCGGGAAGCAAGCGATCAACAGGCTCGTCCAGTCGGAGCTTACATTCTTCCACCAGAATCATTGTTGCGGCTGCCGTAATTGGCTTGGTCATTGAAGAGATGCGAAAAATCGTATCCTGCCGCATCGGTGTAGAACCCTCGGCGGCCTGTGAACCAAGCACATCTATATAAACTTTGCCCCGGCGATAGATCAAGGCGATGAGGCCGGGCACGTTGCCGTGCTCGACATAGCTGGCCATAACATCATGCATGCGACTGAGACGCGACGTGGATAATCCTCCCGTGCTCATTTCGTGCTTCCTTTCTGCCCTATCGTTTTAACGTGTTCTGGGTTTTCTATAATGGCTTTGCCATTGTTTGTAACAGGCAGGTCAGAGATAGTATATATCCAATCAGCGGAAGATCTTCTCCAATATTGCGCTTTTGAAACAAATTTCGTTTTGGAAGAGGAAAGGTCGTTCAGAAGGCTGTGATATAATTTTTTTCGTGCCTCTATTTTAACCTGAGTTGCAGAATTCTCAATAGCTATGCTTAAAAAGGGGATGAAAAATGAAGAATCAAGCGGCGGTGCTTTATGCGCCGCATGATATTCGGCTGGAAGAACGGCCAGTTCCGACGCCTGGCTTGCGAGAGGTCTTGATTGAGGTGAAGGCCGTGGGGGTCTGCGGGTCCGATGTGCATTATTATGAGCATGGCAGAATTGGCTCTTACATCGTCCGTCAACCGCTTGTGTTGGGACATGAGACGTCAGGCGTGATTGTCGCCGTCGGAGAAGGCGTTGATGCCAGGCGGGTTGGCGAGCGAGTCGCGCTTGAGCCTGGAATACCGGATGGGGTCTGCCGGCAGTGTCGGGCAGGACGCTATAATCTCTGTCCAAATGTGCGCTTCTTTGGCACACCGCCAATTGATGGAACCTTTACCAACTATGTGTTGCTGCCAGAAAGCTTTGCCTATCCACTTCCCGATGCGCTTTCAGATGAAGAGGGGGCTTTGATTGAGCCGCTTTCCGTTGGAATCTGGGCCTGTCGCAAGGCGATGCTCAAAGGAGCCGATTCCATCTTGATAACCGGCGCTGGCCCGATTGGACTGGTCACGATGAAGGTGGCGCTGGCCCTGGGGGCGACACATATTACGATGACAGATGTCTCGCCGCAACGCCTTGAAGTCGCAATGCGAGAGGGAGCAACCCGCGTTATTAACGTCGCGCAAGAATCTCTGGCGGATGCGCAGGATAGCGCCGATGTTTTGATTGAATGTTCTGGCAATCCAAAGGCGCTGCTGGATGGTCTTCGTGCGCTTCGGCCAGCGAGTAGAGCCGTCGCGGTTGGGATGGGTCCAGGTGAAGAGGTCAGCGTACCGATGTCATTCCTGCAAAACCGCGAGATTAGCCTGACCGGGACATTTCGCTATGCCAATACCTATGAAGATGCGATCTCGTTGGTTGCCGCCGGTCGGATCGACCTGAAATCGTTGATTACCGGGCATTTTCCTTTACAAGAGGCGGAAAAGGCTCTCCAGGCAACCCGAAGCGATCCCGCAAATATTAAATCGGTCGTGATTCCGAAGTTCATCCAGCAGTACAATCGATGGTTGCTGGCATAAAAAAAGGGCATCAATAAACGATGCCCTTTTTTTATGCCAGCAACTCGATCTTAATAGCGGTAGCGACGACCACTTACCACGCGGCGGATAGCGCGGGCAGCGGCATTAATCAGCAATACTTCTGCGATCCATCTTACGACTGAAGGGCCTCTTCTCTCTCTTCTGTGACCGTATCCTCTTCGTTCTCTGCCGTATCCATACCTTCTTCTTGACATAAAATCAATCCTCCTGATTGTCAACTGTTGACTGGCTTCCTTCTGAGACTAATACGATTGATCGTAGGCAAAGGTGGCAGATTCTTTTTGGCGTTTCTGCGGGCTACTCTGTTGAAAGAGCAATTTCTGAAAACATTTGAGAAGGAAGGGAGATTTTTTGTATGCTACAATGTGTATCATCCGATATTCCTCTCTTTTTATTTTCCTGCATCTTGATCGTCATATGTCATAGAAAATTGAAAGAACTTGTCCTTAAGTCAGTTCAGATAATGTTAGTTTCTCGCTTCTTTCAGTATATGAATGAACAAAGTCTTGTTTCAAACCAGTGAAGGTCTGGAGGTATGCTGTGAAGTATCAAGCATTGGACAAAGTGAGGCAGATATTAGATGAACTTGAGCGAACCCTGGGTGAGCCTGATAATCTGGCCAGTACGCTTCAACATATCGCCCTGACAGCACAGAAATGTTTTGAGATGGATTGCTGCATCATTTTTGCGAGCAACCCCATCACTGGCACGATTGTCACCTCGCCAACAATCGCCGAGAATATATTTACCACAGATCAAAGGTCCTTCAGTGAAACAGAGCTTGCTGGACTCGTGCAGCAACTTCTTACTCGCGAATTTGTCGTCGTTGAAGATAGTAATGATCCCTCAGATTATCAAAATAACTATATGCGCCTGGACGGTATTCGCTCCTATATTGGCTTGCCTCTGCAATTGAAATATCGTCAAAAACTGTTAGGCATTTTGTATATGTACTCCAAACAGCCACTACAGTTCGAATCGTTCGATCGAAAGTTATTTCAACTCTTTGCCGAGCAGGCCTCCTTTATTCTCCAGGAAACATGGTTACTGAGACGATACCAGGAAGTTGCGAAAATTGGGCAAGAAATCAATCACGAACTCTCAAAGCCAGAAGCGCTCTTTAAAAAGTTGCAGAAACATATAATTGATGTGCTTGACACGAGAGATGCTTTTTTATTGGCAATATATCAGCCACAAGCCAACAACATAGATCTCTACCTGGAAGATGGGGGACAAACCATTATCAGGGAAAATGATGCGCTCGAAGGTGCATGTAAGCACGTTATCGAGAAAAGGGAAACGCTGCTTGTACGGCAAATGAGCGAAGAAGCGAAGGACCTGCCATTTCAGCGTGTTCGCATCAGTACTGACTCAGGGCCTAAAGAGTCACTGATCTTTGTGCCGCTTGTCTTTCGGGATGTCTCGTTGGGCGTATTGTCTATTCAGCATAAAGAGCCGAATACCTATAATCAAGAAGATCTTTCAATTTTACAGCTTCTGGCAAATCATATTGCGCTGGCGCTTTATAACATACGTTTGTTTGATAACCTTCGCCGATTGAGCGAAACGGGCCAAT
>DASSXK010000064.1:0-6229 GCA_035703945.1 Ktedonobacteraceae bacterium
TAGCTGGTACCAATCCCGGAGAGAAAGATACGACCTGCCCTGTTTAATTGCTCAGCCGCTTCCGAGGGGCCATCCCAATCGTTGAGTAACCCGCGTACTGCCTCGGGTTGTGCATGAATGGCGCGATACAAATGTGTAACTTGCGTTTCCAACGTAAAAACCTTTCTTCATTACAACAGTCCTATGCCAAAAGTATAGAACATCGGAGTATTTATGTGATAGAGCCAATCTTAGTGGTACAATAGATCTTGGCTCCTACTTCCGTAGGATGACAATGAGCCTTGTGTATATGTTGTGATTTCTGTGAGTTAAAATGTGAATCAAACGTAATACAGAGAGTGTAGAGTCTTCTTAATCCTGTTCTCTGTATTCAAAGGACATTAATCAAAGGACATTATCATCTGAACCGGGTGTGTCAGGAGAAAGTTATTCCGCTTGCCTGAAAGCAGGTGTTCCTGCATAATGCTGAAAACAACTCCTTGTAGGAAAAGACAGAGCGAGGTACAGATAGAATGTCAGAACAATTTACCGCCTTTCCCGAGCCAACAACGGACCTTGAGCAACTTTCGTACGACGATCGACTCCAACTGGGAGCAGCCAATGCTGTCCGCTGTATGGGTGTGACCTCCCGTGATCATGTATTTATCCTCACCGATTACGCCCGTGAAAGTATCGCGCGTCGTGTCGCGAATGCCGTAATGGCCAAGCATGCTTCTGTGACAGTGCACTTTATTGAGCACTATGGGCAGCGTCCTCTGAAGTTCTTTCCGGACGAACTGCGCCAGGCCTTCTTACAGGCCAAACCGACCGTCACCTATTATATTGCCACAGGTCAGCCAGGGGAGATTAGCTTCCGCATTCCTATGCTTCCTTTCCTGGTGAATGAACTCAAGGTCCGTCACGGTCATATGATCGGGATTGATGAGGCTTTGATGGCGGACGGAATGTGTGCCAACTACGATGAAGTTTTCAGCAAGACAAACGAGATCTACGAGCGTGTCAAAAACGCCAAAAAGATTCATGTGACGTCCGCTAAAGGCAGCGATGTGACGGCAACCTTCCATCCAGATTGGAAGTGGATTCCCTGCAATGCTCGCTACAATGAGCAGGGGAAATGGGGAAATTTGCCTGAGGGCGAGGTCTTTACAGCCCCGGCGACCGTGGATGGTGTGCTTGTCTGTGATGTGCTGGGCGACTATTTCTCAGAGAAATATGGAGTCCTGGAGCAGCCTCTGGTGCTGACCGTGAAAGATGGCTACATTACCGAAGTTACCAGCGAAGACAACGCTCTGGCCGATGATGTACGCTCGTATCTCTTCTCCGTTCCCAATGGGAATCGCGCTGGCGAATTTGCAATTGGAACGCTTGTCAGCTTGAAGAAGCTGGTCGGAAACCTGCTGCAAGATGAAAAGATGCCAGGCTTGCACGTGGCCTTTGGAAATCCCTATCCCGAATTTACTGGCGCAGACTGGGATGCGAAGATTCATGTAGATGTAATTCCCAGCCGCTGCACGATTGAAGTTGATGGCGAAGTGTTGATGCGTGACGGTGAGTTCGTCTAAACATAACGTCTTCTTATTCATTCCTGATATTCTACGTGGGTACCTCACTGGAGACCCATAAAGACTAGTTTTAACCGTTGACAGGCACCTGCGATACCTGTGGCAACCTGTTGTCGTTTGTCTGATGGCAGGTATTGGCAAGCTCAGGTACCGTACTTGCTTGCTCTCTTCGGGGGCTTGAGAGGAGCCTTAGCGTGGTTGCGACCAGAGGACAGCACCTGCTTGGCAAGGTGCTTGATTCATGGCAGTTAGAGAAACTGCTTGGTTATGGCGGATCGAGCGCGGTCTTCCTGGCTCAGCGAGAGGGTGTTGAGCGCAAAGTTGCGATCAAGGTATTTTTACCGCGTGCGAACTCGGACCCACAGATGCTACGGGATTTTCATCGACGTTTCTTACGCGAGGCCGAAGCAACCAGTGAGCTTGATCATCCGCATATTCTTCCAATACATTCTTATGGGGAAGAGGACGGCTTCCCATATATCATTATGCCTTACTTATCTGGGGGGACGCTGGCGGAGTATGTGAAGCTCAATGGTCCCCTTTCTCTGGAAGAGACTCAGAGATACCTGGCTCAGATTTCCGAGGCCCTGGACTATGCTCACGAGCATGGCAGGATTCATTGTGATGTAAAACCTGCGAATATTCTGCTCGATGGGGAAGGGAATGTTTTCTTATCCGATTTTGGAATTGCCCGCGCCATGCAGATCAATCCCGAGGATGATCAAGCAACCGCCATTCCCGAAGTCTTGATGGGGACACCTGATTACATCTCGCCTGAGCAGGCGTTGGGTCACGCCCTGGACGGGCGCTCGGACATCTATTCGCTTGGCGTCACGCTCTTCTTTCTGCTGGCAGGCCATCCACCTTTCCGGGCGGATTCGAGTATCGCGATGGCGCTTCTGCATGTTCACGAAGCTCCACCTTCGCTATGTTTTATTCGCGATGATGTGTCGCCGGACATCGATGACGTTGTGCAACGGGCTCTGGGGAAACAAGCGGCAGATCGTTTTCAGACGGCGGGAGAATTCAGTGAAGCCTTTACTCTGGCTGTCGCAGCGGCCCCGGAATGGCAGCGAGAGCAGCAGGCCTCTGGTAACAGCGATCATCTTTTGGGGCGGGTCAATAACTATAAGCCAGCAGAGCCAATCATTCATGTGAAACAGCTTCAGCATTATCGCTCTACAGGAACCGGACGAAACTCACGTTCCCGTCGGCGGCTGGTTATAGCTGTGCTGGTTGTGCTACTTGTTGTGATTGGTGGTTTGCTTTTACATAATTCTCTGGCTCTATCGTCATTGGTAGCCCGACGCCCAACAGCGACACCGACGCCTCACATACCATTGAAGCCGCTTGTGATTGAGGATGCGCTGGCACCGCAGTATCAGAATTTCTGGCCGACCAGCAGCACGTTTGTCTTTACCAACGGTCAGTATCATATTCAAAATAAGTCGCCGCAATCGGTGGCGTTGGCTTTTTTTGATAGTCATCAATTCCGCGATTTTCGCCTCAGCGTGACTCTGAATGAGGTGCGAGGCAGCCATAGTGGCGGGGATTTCTCGGGGCTGGCCTTTCGTTCTGCGACCGATCAATCGCATTACTATGTCTTCGCCGTCTTATCTGGCAATCCCGGTTTGTATGAATTCTTGCGCTATGATGGACAATGGCAAACATTAGATAGTGGCAACCTCCTCTCGCTTACGACATCGAATGCGCAAAATGTGACATTGCAGGTTGTAGCGAACGGACTTCAGCTCGCATTCTATGTGAATGGGCAGCAGGTGACTGCCCCTGTATTGGATAAAAGCTCTTTAAGTCTCGCCACTGGACAGATCGGTCTTTACGTGGAAGCGCAGGATACGGAAGCTGCATTCTCGCATCTGCGGATCGAATCGCTGCGTTGAGCATCCTGGGAATCAGAAAAGCAGAGAACCGGAGAAGTAATCCGGTTCCCTGCTTTTTTTGTGATACCTGTTCTAGCCGAGTGGGAAGGCCCAGGAGTTTTGTTTGGGAAACAGTGTTTTCAGCAGCAGTCTATATTCATCTTTGACACTGACATCGGGATAGGCGAATTCTAGCTCCTCCAGACTGCGATATCCGAAGAGGATCTGCCAGAAGACCTTTGGGGGGAAGCCGCTTTCCTCATTATCTTCCCAGGCGACCGGGCGACGCCAATCCTCGATCGTCGCGATTCTGCCCTGCTCGAATGTCAGGCGCAGGCCGCCGCGATAGAAATCCAGTTTCAGATCGCCGCTATAGCCACTTAAAGGGGAAACGGCAAGACGTTGCTCCAGGACCGGTTTAATGCGGTGCAGGAAGTGCGGCAGGTTGTTCACGCGTAGATACCAGGCATAGGGCTTACCATAGTCGGCCCCGTAACTGTTGCCCAGCACCTGTAAGATGGGATGCTCGCGTGGAAGACTCAGGATAAGCCCTTTGAATTGGGCGTATTTTTGAATTCGTGGTGGTAGCTGTTCGCCCAGCGATTTCAGTCCACGCAGCAATGACGGGAGCAGTGCTTGCAGGTTTATGCCAGGTACAAAAGCCATGAGTGGACTGTAGAGATGATGGCCACGCGTATCAGGGAGGATCACAAAGCCGACCGATTGTCCCTGTTGATCCATGACAATCTGGATATTCCACTTAAAGCCAGGCTTGTCGCGATAGTGAAACTGGTATTCCCACCAGGCCTGATCAAGCAGAACCGTCACCAGCTTATCGACGCGTTGTCTGTCATAGATCTCTTGCAGGAAAGGGATATCCGCAAGTTCGGCGTTGCGGAAGCGGAAAGGCTCCTCGCTGCCTTCTGCCAGGGCTGGTAGCAGCTCTTGTGGCAATCTGCATTGTCCGGTCAGCTCCAGGGCGAACTCGTAGCCAAATTGGCGATAGAAATAGGGAATGCCTGTAATGCCTTGAACAAGATGTCCCTCGGCCTCGCTGCGGCTGTGGAGCAGATCGAAAATTGCCCGGATCATGCCTTTGTTACGGTAGTCGGGGTGGCTGACGACCAGCTCGGGACGCCCCAGCATCAGGGGAATTCCGGCGAAGTCCCATTGTTCGCGCAAGAGACAGGTGGCGGCGACAATTCGCTGCTCTCCGGCTGGGAGGCGTGTATCTTCCACGACGGCGAAATCGTTGGGGCCCATCAAAGGGAAGTCGCCGCGCATATAATTGCGGACCGTGCTGGTCAGGCGGGGGCTGATCTCTTCTTCCGGATTTCCCCGGAAAACATGCGACTGAATCCAGGCGATCTGCTCGGTATCTTCAGGCGTGGACCAACGGGCTATCAGGCCATCGCCGAGGTCATATTGTTGCGAGGTCTGGGGTATATGGTGCTTAAACACAGTTGGAAAATTCCTCTCTGCTGAATCGGGGTAGATACAAGCGCACACAGCACGCACTGGTGAGAATTTGGTGAACTGATGTATGCTAAATATCTAAAGAGATGTATAGAATGAGGATAGGTTCAACCGACACATATCGGTGAAATAGTTATATTCTCGTAACCACTATAACTATACCTAAATCATTTCATTCCTGTCAAGCGAGCCTTACCGTCCGAGTATTTGTGTTGTGCGACTTCGTCGAACCCGTTGTCTGAACAAGCTTCAGAGCGTGGTTAAAGGAATTGACATTGTTTGACTAACGCTCTATACTGGGCGTGGCCGAATAAAACAAGTAACTACTTTGCCGTCTACGTATCTTTAGATACGTAGCGAGTTAAAGAGGAGGATATCTGGACGATGACGTATGTGATTACTCAGCCTTGTATAGGTTTAAAGGATGCTTCTTGCGTAGATGTCTGTCCCGTCGACTGCATCCATCCTACTCAGAGTGAGCCGGGATTTGACGAGGCCGAGCAGCTCTTTATTAACCCTGATGAGTGCATCGATTGCGGCGCTTGTGAGCCCGCTTGCCCTGTCACGGCTATTTTTGAAGAATCTGCGGTTCCCGGTGATCAGAAGAAGTTCATCAAGCTGAATGCCGACTTTTTTGGGGTGTAGTGCTTGAAGCACCTGAACGAAGCACTGGAAAGAGGCGCGACGCTGCGTCTGCCAGGTTTAGGCAAGCGTTTATCTGAATAATCGGATAGACGACTTGCCTTTTTTTATCCTTTGTCTTGAGGGGGCTGAGCGGTTGTTTTTGTGTCGAAGAAGTCTCACGATTCAACTCTTCTGAGGAAAACAAGCTGCCAGAAGGGCGCTAGTTTATTAGAACTATGCTATAATACTACTTGAAGACGGAGCTATGCCAAACAGCATAGCGGAGAGAATCATATTACAAAAATTTCTTAAGGGAGTACACCCTCATGCCTATAACACGACGCAGACGCGCAAATCCACCAGAACAGCCAGAGAACAATAACCATCTCGCGGACCACACCGAGAGTGCCAGCGAGTCGCTTCTGCCTGAGCAGGCTTCATCTGCGGCCGCACCTGTAGAGGGAGAGGGTTCACTGTCAACCGATAACCCTGCTATCCCTGCTTCGCCGTCGGCCCCTGCGTCGAATGGCGACCGGTCAGAGAATAAAGATTACCCGCCGCCCACGATTGAGGGAGGCCGACGTACCGCGCGTGGCGAGCTTTTCCGTCGTCCGCCGCAGGCTCCGACCACACCTCCAGCGCAGCCAGCGCCGGCACCGGCGCCACAATTGCAGCCGCCGACCCATG
>DASSXK010000067.1:0-2090 GCA_035703945.1 Ktedonobacteraceae bacterium
ATCTGGAGGGCCGCCATAACCTGTTCCCAGGAGCCTTCCGGGAACTGTTTGCCAACTTCATAATAGGAATTACAGGCTTCCGTTGTAATCGTAAATCCCGGGGGGACAGGCAGGCCCGCGTTAGTCATTTCGGCGACGCCTGCTCCTTTTCCTCCCAGCAATTCACGCATCGAGGCGTTGCCCTCGCTAAATAGATAGACCCACTTACGTGGGGATTGCTTTACGGCATTTTCCAACCCGGAATGTGTAATCTGTTGTGTCACCGGTAGTATCCTCCCAAATCCAACTGTTTGCAAACAAACAGAGTTGCCCCTCTACCCTGAGCCGAATGAGACAAAGAGAAGGGATTATGCTTGCAATACGATGCTCCTTGCCCAGCGCATCACGCGGCGGGCACTTTGCACAAAGCTAGTGGCCTGTTCGGCGTTGATTACCTCATCGGCTTCTTCCGGAGGGGTCTCGGCATAGAAAGCTTCAGGATGAAATGGCGTTAGTTTGGCCATTTCATCCTGAATATCGAGGGGCGCATTTACCAGCTCACCCAGCGCCCGTAGATCGTGGTTGTAAGACGATCTACGTCCAAAACGCAGCAGGCTAACGGATTGCGCGGCCTTTTCTACAGCCTGATTACAAAAATCAACACAGGCAAAGTGACGCCCGATTCCTAGCTCTACTCCTGCTGTTGCCATGTCCTGTGCGGCTTCAGCAAATAATCCCAGGGAACCCTGAAGGTCACCTTCGGTGGGAACTTCCTGATCCTCTTCATCGTCTTCTATCTCAGAGACGCGTGAATGAGTTGGAGCTTGGGATATGTCGCGATGAAGACTGACTCCTTCCAAGAGCAACTTTTCGATCTCGTCTTTGTCGCTCTGCTGAGACGTAGGATTGTGGTCAGGGTGCATCTGTGACATTGTAGGTATTCCTTTGCTTGTGCTGAATATACGATGAAACGCTGTTTGTAACATCGTGCCTATCTTATTCCCTAATTGTCTGCGATGTCAATCTATCGTTTGCCAGGGTTATGCGGTCTACCTTTTGCCCCAGATGATAGTGTGAGTTTTCTGGCTGAAGGAACGCGTTTCCAAGGTTGAAAACAATTGTTTTAGTTATTACGGATGTGCTTGCCGGTACGGATGCCAGTTTGAATACTAAAAGGAGGCTTGATGTGAAAACTCATGATCAGGAACCTGGTCAAGATGTCAATGTGGAGGATGTGTGGGATGAACGAGCCGAACAAGGCGCACCGGCTTTCTCACCGTCAACGCGTAATAAAAGCAACTCGCGCCGTGTCACCTGGATTTCTTTGGCGGTTGTGGTTGTGCTGATAGGGCTAAGTGGTAGCGTGTTTGCATTCTTGTTTCACCGGCAAGAGCAGAGTCAGGTGGGTGGCAGCCAGTGGTCTGAGGTGTTGAGTAACTATCAGGTTAGCAAGTTGATTGCTGCCCCTGGACAGCCCGACACGCTTTATGCCTGCGCTTTGCCAACAAAGGCGAATAGCGGCGGGGTGACTCAACCTTCTGGTGCACAGAGCTATACGCTTCTCAAGAGCACTGATGCTGGCTCTCGCTGGCAGGATCTGGGCAAGCAAGCAGCTCTGGGAAGCACCTGCGAGGTTGTTGTCAGCCCGACAAACGCAGATGAGTTATATGTGTTGAGTTCATCGTCAACCACGCTGCCGGGTTCAACTCTTCCTTTCTTGAAACATTCGCTTGATGGAGGAAGTAGCTGGCAGGCCGTATCACCAAAACTTCACGGAACAAGTGCTGCCTGGTCGGTTTCGCAGATTAGCCTGGTTGGAAATCAGTTGTTCGGGCTGCAATCGATGCCGCAAGGCTCTGTTCCTCGTGGGGCGAGCGGACAACCGGCAATCAACGTCGGCCTTGTGCGATTGGTGAAAAGTATGGATGGTGGTCGGACCTGGAATGCTGTCGCTACACCACTCGCTAATCAGAATTTGAGCGTTCACGAATATAAAGTTGATCCGTCGAACGCAAGCACACTGTATATTCTGGCAGGCGCATCTGGATTTCCGGGCCTTACTCCTCAGGCATCCCAGATGCCCGGACTGATGAGTACAGAACTGTATAAAA
>DASSXK010000078.1:0-6773 GCA_035703945.1 Ktedonobacteraceae bacterium
GCTCTGATTGGCGCTTGAGGCCTGCACAGACGGCATTTTGGCCGTTTGCTCAACTAACGACGCACCACAATTGAAACAATAAGCCCCCCCTTCAAACCCTTTTTCTCCACAAATTGGGCATTCCATAATAATAACTGCCTTTCTTAAATATATGTATATAGTAGCTCAAACTTGTCGCTAAAGCGAGTCAGGACCAGGCAGAGAAAAGCACATACCTCAGGACACAAAAGTAAACTGCGCTGTCGCAGCAACAATAGGCGAGGGATCTTCTCGGAAACGTTCAAGCCGTCGAATGCGTTCATCAGTCCAGCCTGTAGCACGTTTTGCCTGAGCAGCCAGAGCAAACACCGCGAGCCTGCGTACTGCATCATTCTCATTTGGCGCCAGGCTCCTTTCCAGGTCTTCCAACTCTGCCTCTGTAACTTTAATTTCCAGAAGAGGCCTCTCAATGCTCCAAAGCGGACTCATAGGAAACCTGTCTATAACCTTCTGTAGTTCCCCAACAATCTCATTCACAGGTAATCCCAACATAATCAGTTGGAGCTGTAAAAAGATCGTCACCGGATCTTCACGAAGCACTTTCAGAACTTCACGGGTTGTAGGAACAAAATAGGCACGGTTAGAGCGTACACAGGGAAAAAAACTACTCACAGTGCTCTGTAGGGCACGCCGGTTGGGAAGCACCTCTCTGATCGCCTCGCCAATAGCAGAAGCCGCTTCTCCTGTATATGTTAAAAAGACCTCTTTTGATGCCAACTTACATTCATCTGGATAAGGCGAGTTCATCAATGCCAGCAGCCGAGGGAATAAGACCAGATCGATATCCGAAACGGGATGCTCGCTCCGCCATTCCAGTGTGGCTAAACGCACCTCAGTTTGAGGATGGGAGAGCAACAAAGCCGTAAGTTCAGCCAGCCGCTTTTGTAAAGCCGGCGTAAGACCATCCGTTGGCACACGTACTACGCCCTGCGCCACGGCCCGGTCAGAGGATAGAGCCGCACTCCTGAATATATCCCAGGGTTCAACCCGATCACGATAATCCCAAAAAGCGCGTAGCAATGCAATCCGCACATCTCGATGTAGATCGCCCCTCTCCAACGTCCGCAATTCTTGATAGGCCTCTTCGGTTTTCAGCTCACCAATCAACCGTACAACCTCTTTCGCAACCGTTACACGGGCCATCGGGGCCTGTTGAAGGAGAGCAAGCGCATTCTCAGGTGACATCGTCAGGAACGCCTTGCGAAGGGCATAGATCGCAATACGAGCACGCTCATCCCCCAGCGCCTCGAACAGGGTAGGAATGCCTTGTCTCGCATCTAATCGACCCAGCGCCCGCAAAGCGTCATCGCGTATCCCCTGGCGTTCATCGCTGGCGAGGCGAATCAAAGGAGAGAAGTCAAGAAACGGCATCACCGCCATACGTTGAATCGCGTTACGTAGCTCCCGGGACATCCGATTCTTGTCCTTTGGATCGGTGATCGTCAATAAGGTCTGAGCAAAGACCTTCTGCTGCGTCGGGGTCCAGCGCTGATAGCCAGTGAACAGCGGAAACACAAAGGAAACGTTGCCAGTGCTAAAACGCCCTTTGGGACTATACGAGCCTAGAAAAGGTGTCAGGAGATCCTGGCGATACTGGTGAAGGTATGTATAGACCGACGAGAGCAAAATGGTGCTGGGGTCCTGTTGCAACAGTCTGGGTATAAGCAAGTAAACCTGTGATCGACGATACTTCAGAAACAGTCCCAGAACCGAATCCGCAACTTCTTTCTTCAGGGTCTGGGCAAGCATCTCTTCAAGCAGGTCACATAGCTCATTGAAGACAGGTAGCCGCTTTCCTAGCGCGGTAGCAAGAAAATTCAATAGGATCTCATACTCGCGTTGCTGCCAGGAGCGTAGAATCGGCATGAGCAAAGGAGCAATCTGCCGAACATCCGCGTTGGAGAGATAACGTTCGAATTGAATACTATCAATATAGCCGCGTTCACGATAGATAATCGCCATCTGTTCAGCAGACCAGACTGAATGAAATTTGAAAAGATGGACAACTATCCGCCCCATCGCACGTTGACTGCCAGCGGAAAGATCTGTGGCATTCAGGGCGTCGCGTACAATCTGACCAAGTATCTCCAGATGCTCCACCTGCCAGATACCATGCGGAAGTGCCTCCAACGCAGCAAGCATTGGTTGCCGAACGGGATCTTGCTCATTGCGACGAGCATGCACCAGTTGAAGAAGCTCCGCCAGCCGCTCGCGTTGATAACGTGCGGTGCCAATCAATGCGTTGATTGCAGCCCCTCGCAACTCGGCATTAGGAGAATTCAAGAAATTATCCAGCACGCCCCTGGCCTCGTCCCAGGGCAAAAAGGCGGCATAAGGAAGTCGCGCGACGGGACGGGTCGCCAGAATGGGTAGGGCCAGATTACGGCGTGCCTCTTGCTGGCGCTGCTCCCTGGGAAGAGCAGCCACAATATCTACATGAAGCACACCATCACCATTGCGCCAGCCACGTCCACAAACGTTATAAAGAGCGAGACGTTGCTCAGGTCGAAGTTCAGCAAAGCGCTTCGCATGAATATTTGCTGGAAAACGCTGAAATAAGGCGATCAGCCGCTCTGTATCCAGCCTATGCGCCAGTCCCCCAAATTGAAGGGTGCTCTGTTCCTCAGTCTGAAGCAAGAGATCGGCGACCTGATTTGGCCGCTCTTTCGCCAGGTACCGAAGGTTGAGCCGCGATAGTGGAACAGACTGAAGCAGAGATCGCACCAGTTCCAGCGTCAGATCTGGATCTTTTTTTGTCAATTGGGGCAGGATCTCATTGATCTGGTCGATACGCTGATGATCAATCATCTGGCGATTCAGCGCCTGGTTGCGCAGATATTCAACTACAAGCCCCGGATGCACACGCGCGAGACGACGCCACGTCCCGAGCTCAAACCGTTCATGCTCTTGCTCAAAATAACGATCAACCACAGCCTGCGAACCGAATGGCAACAAACGCCTGAAGTTCGGGTCATGCCGCGCCGCCAATGTTTCTAAATAGAGATCTATCTCAGCTTGCTTTTTATTGCGAGCAAGATCATTTAGCAGCACCTTTTTTGCGTCAGGCGCAAGCAGTTCCAACGCCTGCTGCGTTTCAGCCGGATTGCAGGCCAGTATCACCAGCCCAATAGCTGTCTTGCGTATCAGCAGAGAAGGATCAGCAAGCGCCTGCAACACCTGAGCAGAATCACGACTTCCATAACAGGCCTCCGTTGCCAGAAACCGCTGATACGTGTCACCTTGCGACAAAGCAACGAGCGTCTCACGAATGTTGGCATCGCTGTCAGCCTGCTTGCCCAATTCAATCACACGACGAAGCCGACCACTAAAAGGAAGTTTCTCTAATTCAAATAAAAGACTCTCGGGTGTCATCGTTAGATCTCCCTTCTCCTCTAAGAATGCAATCCAATCTGCACTAACTCAGCATTATTGTGGCTTCTCCTGTTGTCGGACTCACAATAGCCACATCCTGGCATTTGTATACACCGCCTCAGCAACGGAGGTGGTGCTGTTCACCTTCAACCCTACATATCCCAGGGTATAGGTCGAATCCTGAATACTTGTCAAAAATTGCTGATTCACATAAAAGTATAGAGTACTCCCTTGAGCGATTACCATCAATGTATTTGTTACCTCGTAACCTTTAATGAAACTACTGCTCGTTCCCACATCCAGGAACTTGCCCCAGGCATTATTTTGTCGCAGTCTAATAGAATAGTTCCCATCAGCCGCAATCGAAAAGTAATAAAAACCACTTTTATCGTCATTCACATGAATAACCATACCACCGCCCGCGCCGGGTGCTCCATAAAGTATCTTCATATCAACCTGAAGCGCGAAGTCGTTCAGCTTCCCATGTCCTGAGTTGCAATAAACGTACCTGTTTGTGCGCGCAAGATAAATATGCAAGCCATCATTTTTGATCACACATGAATCTGGTCCGAGCGTGCCGGTTCGCCAGCCAGCAGTCACATGAGTTTGTAGCGATTCACTATACAAAGGATTTTGACTTGTGACCTGTTTGTATACCTGCTCTCCCCGCTGTTGCAGAGCAGTTGTACTGGTAGGATTTACTAAAAAGACACCATTCACCTGACCAATAAAAGAAGAGATAAATACCAACGACCCACCAAAGATCAACAATGATATCAGTACACACATACTTACTGAAAATAGAAACCATAATCCCGGATGCTTCGGACCTCGCCTCAAGGGCGGGTTGGTTTCAGGAGGTACAGCATAATAAGCAGGTAATCGCTCCCCGCAAATAAAACAATAACTTGCCCCCTCCAAAGGCGTCTCCCCACATTTGGGACATAACATACCAATAACTCCTTTCAGGTAGAAACCACAATCCTTCTCTCTGCAAAAATAAAGAACAGCTTGCTCGCTTTGAGTCACAAGTATAGCACAGCTTATTGACAGGTGCCATTTTAAATAACGCGCAAGTTCATCAACTCTAAAAGCAAAAATCAACAGTCAACTTTAGCGGCTTGTAGAGAAGGAAAAGCAAAAATCAGCCGCAAATAAGACAAAAAAAGACTCAAGCAATAGTCCTTCCCAGGTCCTATTCTTAAGTCTCTACCTTAAACCGGAAATACCCTCAATTACATCTATTTTCGGCAGCGGGAGCAACGACCAAAAAACTCCAGGCGATGGCCCTCGATCGCAAAATCTGATTGCAAGCCAATTTTTGCCAGTTGATCGGCGCTCAGGCAGGCTTCAATCTCCGTCACCTTGCCACAGGTCGAACAGGTAACGTGATGATGATGGCTGCCTGCCTCGTGGCAGAAGCGGAAGCGATGTGAGCCATCGGCAAACTCCACTCGATCAAGCAGGTGCAGATCTTGTAGGATTTCGACCGCGCGGAAAACCGTCGCTCGCCCAATATTCGGATCGCTTTGCAACACCTTATCCCACAACTGCTCCACGGTAAAATCGAACCCCTTCATCTCCACCAACAGCAGCGCCAGAGCACGACGCGGCCCCGTTATGCGCAACCCATTTTCTTTAAAAGCATCAAGAATCACATCAGGAGTAAGGGTGGTCGAGGTCATAAATTCCGTCTTTTCCTTATTGAGATAACATATCATTATGTAAAGTCATTGTATCACGGGCATCCAAAGGGTGTCAATTGAATGTCATTCACCCGATGCTGGCAGGAGATCTGGCATCTCTCCTGGAGTGCCAGAAATAACAGTGATGCACTGCTTTAACTAATCCTATCATAACACAACCCGCCCGAAAAGCATTCCGTTTTCACCCCTCCTGTGATACGATACAAGCTTGAGTGTACCTGGCGTGAAAGGACACAGCAGATGAGACGTATCCCTCCCTGGGTCTATTTAATTATCGTATTTACGCTCTTTTTTATCATCTTTGCCACGGTCTTGATCGTCTCAGATTTTCCTTTCCTGGTCATTAGCATGGCTCTGACTGCTATCCTGGGACTCTCCGCCCTGATTGTGGCCCTGGCCTGGGCAATCCAGCACGACTTATAACAAAGGAACCACATGCTTGATGTTTGTATATTAGGGACCTGCGGCATGATGCCTCTGCCGGGCCGCTGGCTTTCTTGCGCCCTCGTCCGCAATGGCGCTCACCTGATCCTGTTTGACTGTGGTGAAGGCACTCAGGTCCCCTGGAAGAGCCTGGGTTGGGGATTCCGTCAACTGGGGGCGATCTGCCTCTCACATATGCACGCGGACCACGTGGCGGGCCTTCCTGGCATTTTCTTTATGGTCGCGCATGCTGGCAGAACCGAGCCGCTTGATATCTATGGCCCGCCTGGAACAGCCTATGTTATCGAAGGCTTGCGGCGCATTGTGCCCGAGCTTCCCTATCCACTCATTATTCATGAACTCGCCGGTGATGCAATATTTGAGCTGCCTGGCGGACTTCACGGCTCCAGCACTTTTGCCTCGCATGGTATCCCTTGCCTGGCCTACCGGCTTGAGCTTGACCGCGCCCCGGCCTTTCAACCAGACAAGGCCCGCGCCCTGGGACTTCCAATCCAGACCTGGTCCCACTTACAGCGCGGCGAGACCGTGTCGCACGAGGGCAAACAAATCTTGCCAGAGGAAGTGCTGGGTCCGCCCCGTAAAGGCATCTCGCTGGCCTACATCACCGATACACGCCCGATTCCAGCGCTGAGCACCTTTGCCCACGGTGTCGATCTCCTGATCTGCGAAAGTATGTATGATCGCGAGGAAGATCTTCCGCTGGCCCAGGCCAATGCCCATATGCTCTCCAGAGAGTCGGCCGGTATTGCAAAAGCGGCCGGTGCTCAACAACTCGTCCTGACACACTTCAGTCCCCGCATCAGCGACACCAGAGAAACAGAAAAAGCCGCCCGCCGTGTTTTCGCCAATACCCGGGCAGCCAGAGATGGCATGGTCGTCTCACTCGACTTCCCCTAAATCATGCAAACAGATCCTCCGTTCGGGCAGGCGTCTCAAGGCGCCATCGCCAGAAGCATACGCTTTCCACGCGGTTTATAACGCAAATAAAATGAGAACGCCTGCCGGAGTTTCTTTGCGAATTCTCCGGCAGGCGCCCTTATTCTCAATATCCTCTCTTAAGGATATTTCTATAAGCCCTAGCTTGCTTCAAACAGATCATTGTCCGATTTAAGTAGCGAGTCGGGCTGACGATCCTCCTGTGGCTCCACAATCTGCAACGTTGGCAAGGCCTGCCGCAAATGGAGATCGAAGAAATCCCGAATACGTTTGGTA
>DASSXK010000194.1:0-11246 GCA_035703945.1 Ktedonobacteraceae bacterium
CATCAGGACCGGTGGGGCCTCGCGTGGTCCCTCGTCCAGATAATGAATACGTAGACCATCCACCTCGACGTAATGAGGGGCAAAAGGGTATGCGGGAAGATTGGCAAATCGCTCATCTGGGGTGCGTAATATCTCCATTGGAAGCTGCCTTTCTACATGCGTTCATGCTTTGCTTGCCATTACAAGACCCTTCACAACGGCGCTCTCGCGCCTCCTGAATGCTTTCCAAGCAGGCAGCATTGGAAAGCTTCAGCTTGGACCACTTCGGGTAACAAAGCTCCTGGCTTCTCAAGCGCGTTCAGTCAGTGAAGCGAATGGCTTGCCATTATGGATATTTTATCAGATCTAGCTTGTCCTTGTTTTAAGCAGCCGCGACGATTGGGAAGCAATTATAGAGGCGTGAGGCCTATGAACTGTGGAAGGTGAAGCGTGGAGGCCATACCCTTTATATACTCGATGAACCAACAACGGGGTTGCATGTCGCGGATATTTCGCGTCTGCTGGATAGTTTGAATCGTTTGGTTGATGCAGACAACAGCGTCATCGTGATTGAACATCACCTGGATGTGATCAAGACGGCTGATTTTATCATTGATCTGGGACCCGAAGGTGGTCAAGCTGGGGGTCAGGTTGTGTGTCAGGGAACGCCAGAAGAGGTTGTATGTCATCCAACGTCCCAGATTGGCTACTATCTCAAATCGGCGCTGTACCAGATGTGATGACGATTCGCCGCCGTTTCAAATTTCTAGGACGGCGGCGGATTGGTCCCTGAGGCCCGGAATAGCTCCTCTTCAAGTTCTTTGCGAATTCTGAAAATTGCTTGCTCATTTGAGATTGTCTGATGCTGACTGGCGCTTTCTTGCATCAGGCGGGTAACACGTGTGCGGAAAGATATTACGTGAGCCTGCTGATCCTGAAGCGAGGGCATGGCATACAGATCCAGGGCCGCCGGGGCATAGAAATCCTGAAAGAGGAGGGCCATCAGGTTGATATACTTTAAGATCAGGCTCAGGCGCTCTTGCGAAAAAAAGTTGACCTGGGCACTGGAGAATGTCAGACAACCAGCGCAATTGCCCGTACGTAAGATTGGGAAGGCGGCAACCGCTGCTTCAAATTTAGATCCGACCAGCGGGAAACCGCTTCCAGCCATTTCTTGGAGCGCGATATAGCGTCCCTGTAAGATAGCAAAGCCCGCCAGCGATTCAGCCCCCTGGAAAAGCACGCGTTCTTGAATCGTTATCCCTTCGATACTCCCTTCTTTGTGAGGTGGAGCGCTCATCAGCATGCATTCGCGTAATGAATGGATCTTGCCATCGCCACCAGGCTCCGTACATTGCAGGAGCGAAATCTGGCTGCCTGCACGTTGAGGATCTATCTGACCCAGCATTTGTTGAAGAATCATCTGACTGATGGACCAGAAACGCACGGATTCCGGCGTGGAGGCAAAGGCGGAAATTGCTCGATCATAGAACAGCGAAGGGATCTCTTGAACCGCTGTACGGATAAGTAATCGTGCTTCACGCTGCTGTTTCTGTCCCTGTGCTTCCTCTAGCAGCGTAATATCTGGAAATTCTAGCTGCATCGAGAGGGCGAGCTCTTTGCGGAGAGTTTCATCCTCGATTGCGCTGAGCAGTTGTTGTAAAAGATATTTGCGTGGCTCTTTGGTTTCTCCAATTGCCCAGCGCATCAACGTGATTTTGGGAACACCAACTGCACGTGCCAGGCGTTCATATTCAAGTGGATCAGATAAAATATTCAGGAGCAGCTCTCTCCAGGTTCGTATCTGCTGCATGTAGTGTGCCCTTTCCGCAAATGTTAAGCGCAGGCATGCTTATGCCATTTGTCGTGACTACTCCTTGTCATGAAAAGACAATTCACAAGGGCGCTCGTTACTGTAGGCGCGCTGATTGTTTTCACCGCTTGCATGGTTTGTTTTCCGCTCTGAAGTATACCCTATTTCAGCACATTTGTAACGAAAATAAACATTTGTAGGACTAAATTCAACATTTGTCAGGGAAACCCTTGCAAATGTCGCATAATATCAGTAGAATTGGAATAGTAAGATAGTGTACTTCGATCACAGATGGGGAAGGGAACGATTATAATACCTGGTACTACTCGTTTTGGACAATGAGTAAAGCGACCGGGTTTCCGCTATTTTTAGCGTGTTTTGCCTTTATTATATCGTCCCGGACCATATATCTCTTCATTCCTCCCTTTTATCCTATCGGGCATATCATTCATTGACTTTCTCTATATACATATGCTACATTTTATTTCGTCCTTACAAATGTAATAGGCCCAAACATTCGTAAAATCACTTACTGAATATCAGTCATTAAATAATCAATGAATATAGTCTCATTTGTTATTAGTGGTATAAATAGGCCAAATAATTGGGGTGAAGGTTATGCATGCAATACGAACTGAATCGGGCCGAGCTGACAACTGGCCTGAGGTAGTCAGGTCCTCTTCTGAGAGCATGCAGCAGGATGCTATGAATTCTGCTGCCACTGGCTTCGATGCCGCCCAGGGGGCGGAGAAAGCTGGAAGTATGTCCGAAAAGAGTTGGCGAGTACCGCGTTTCCCTTTCCATTCGATCCGGCTCGCGATGCGGGTAACTTTAATTATTACCGCAATGTATTAATTAATTGGGTGTTTGGGCTAAACGCAGTTCTATATCCAATCACAATGCCAGAAGTGACGAAGATCTCAAAAACATTCGACTCCTCCTTTTGTGATGCTATCAATTATTGGTTTGAACTTTCCGGGTTGCCAGAGAATCCTTGCTCTTCAAGATTGTCCAAAGTTTCGTAAAGCCAGTTTAAATAGGTTTTCTCGAAGGAAATCGCGAAGCGAGAGATCAGGCGAAAATAGAGGTCTTCCTCACCTTCTGAGCCATACGGGTCAGGCCGACCACTGGGTTGTAAACGGGTATGTTGTACAGGTAGATGCTGCTGACTTTGGCGATACTCTTGCAAACGTTGCTCATGGAAAGCGATCCCTTCGCGCAGGTTTTTTGCCAGCGCCTCTGGGGGGGCAAATGAGCCAAAGGTGATTTTTAGTAGCAGCTCATCACGGATCTGAAAGACCTCTGGAGACTGTTGTTGCCAGGTGGTCAGTGCCTCGCGTCCGGCTGCTGTCATCTGATAGACTTTGCGGTCTGGACGGCTCTCTTGCTCCTCTCGCTCCATTTCAACCCAGCCAAACTCCTGCATTCTGCGTAGCTCTTTGTAAATCTGACTATGAGCGGCCCCCCACATCGGGGCTAAGATATGGTCAAATAATCGCTTGAGGTCATAGCCAGACAGTGGACCCCAGAAGGCCAGTAGTCCCAACACACCATAGGTAATTGGATATGCTTCCATTCGTCCTGTCTTTCGTCAACCCTGAGAGATTCTTCCCAGCAAGGCTGGGAAGGTTTGTGTTAAAGCTATGCTATCACGTCATATGTTTTCTTGACAAGCAATTCTTTTCTTCTGTACAGGTTTTCTAGCGATTGAAGAAAAGAATTGCTTATGAAACGACATCCCATGCAAGAGCAACATGGGATGTCGTGATTCATATGAGAGGAGGACAGGTTGCGGCTGTTTAATGTCCTCCTCCAATCAAGCGGGCAATTAAGAAGGCCACCGCTGCTGCCAGGCCGCCGATCAGGGCCGTTTGAATGGCGCTTCGGAAAGGATTGGTACCGGTGAAGTGGCCCTTCACAAACCCAAAGATCAGGAGCGCCAGCAGGGTCAGAATAACGGAGAACAAAAGGGCGCTCCGGGCGGAATGGACGATGATATAGGGACTCAGCGGAATCAGGCCACCCACGATATAAGAGAGCGCAATCGTAATTGCACTTGTCAGTGCTCGCCTGGGATCTTGCCTCTCCAGGCCAAGCTCGAAACGCATCATAAAATCGACCCAGCTATCAGGCCGTTTGCTTAGAGCTTCAACGATGGGGGTGCTTTCATCTTTTGTCAGGCCATAGGACATGAATACTTGTTGTACTTCGGCTCTTTCGGCGACGGGTACCTCTTTAATTTCAGATCGCTCGCGTCGAAGCTCGCTCTCGTAGTGTTCAGCGTCTCCTCTCGCCGCCAGGTAGCCACCAAGACCCATCGCGATAGAACCGGCTGCGATCTCGGCCAGTCCTGCGGTAATAATAATCGCGGTTGAACTGACCGCTCCGGATAGACCGGCGGCCAGGGCAAAGGGGACGGTCAGGCCGTCCGACATGCCGATGACAATATCACGTACAGTCTCTCCGGCCGTAAAATGTTTCTCTATGTGTGGTGTCTGTGGCACAATTGCATCCCTTCTTTTGGACTTTTGCTTTGCCTATTTGGTGCGTTCTAATGATTTTCGATCCCAGTGTGCCAGGGTTGTGCCCGCCTCATAGGTGCTCTGGAAGAAATCAAATAGATCCTGTTCAGGCGTGTCGGAGAGGCGCAGATCATCGTAAAGCAAGAAGAATTCGCCCATGTCGGGACTGTATACAGCGGCTTCAGGTTTTATGGTTACTTTTTCAAGTCCCTGGGGAGCAGGGGCCGTATAGGAATAGAACGCTGGCCGGGGAAAAGTACCGTCGCCGGGCCAGAAGCCACAGCTAATGACCTCTTGCGAGTAGGCTTCCTGCGTGATGCGATCCGCACCCGGACGCTCAGGGGCTCGCCGACCGGAGAAAAAGGTCAGAGCGAGATCGAAACTGCCCCAGAAGAAATGGATTGGGCTGCTTTTCCCCGTAAACTGCGAGCGATAACGCCTCATCACTTTGTCTGTCTGAAGCAAGATGCGCCAGAGATGGTAGGCGGTTACTGGATCATAGGTCGCGTGGATCTCATCTTGCTCAAAGCGGATTGGATTTTTGACTTCATTTGGTAGTGTATTAATTGTGACTTCAATTCCCAGCGTATGCAAGGACTCCATGACCTCTCGATAAAAGTCCGCCACTGAACGTGAGACAAGTGGCAGCGCTTTGGATGTCCCTTCACTGGTCTGGATAAGCAAGTTATGCTCAATGAAATCAAAGGTAATCTCAAAAACCCCTTCTTGATATGGGATTGGAGAAGTGGTCAGACCACGCGTGGCTACATAAAGCGGGGCATGCCACCAGTGATTGAGATAAGGGCTCAAGCTGAGCCTGATCTTACCAACAACCTGAGTCCACATATGCAGCGTTTCATGCGTATCTTTGCAACTATCAAAAGGTAGCGAAGGCCATGTTTTCTCATTTGTCACGATATTTTCTCCCCTTACTGCCGCAAGCGGCCCTCTTTTCAATAGCATTTGCCATTAGTATTATATCCTCTGAAATGACTCTGCCGAAATTAAAAAAGCATTAGAGAGAACTAGAAATATGGGCATAAAAATGTACCAGAATTCTGTTATAATTAATAGAGAAGAGAACAGCTTGATCTCAAGCCCGGTGAGGTAAAGCCTTCAGGAGAATGTCTGGCGCGTATCGCTTGAAAAGACCCTCTCTTGCTCAATGAGCGTCGATCTGAGTGTTCAAATCTTCTTTGTTGTGATCAAGTACGCCATTCAATTCGCTGACTGAAAGCGTTTGAGAAGGCAGCAGCATTCTTGCCAGCAACCCTCCACCTGGGGAGCTTCGAGTGTTGCCTGCTTGCACCGCGTTCAGTAGGCGCAAGAGTGCCGTTGCGAAGAGTCTTGTAATGGCACAGTCTTCGAAAGGACATTTGCATGAAGATTGCCTTATTTGGAGCCACCGGGATGATCGGTCAGCGTGTTGCGCGAGAAGCCCTGGAGCGCGGACACGATGTAACGGCGATAGCCCGGCACCCTGAAAAGATAAACATCACCCATCCCCATCTTACGACCCTGGCACTTGATAGTCGAGAGCAAGATTATATTGCTAAAGCGGTGTCCGGACATGATATCGTTGTCAACGCAATCGGGCCGTCCAATTCTGAGCCCAGCAGCATCCTGGTGGAGGTTGCCAACGCCCTGGTTGAAGGGCTGAAGCTTGCTGATGTTGATCGCTTGCTTGTTTCTGGCGGTGCTGGTAGCCTGGAGGTTTCCCCTGGCGTGCGGCTGGTGGATACTCCTGATTTCCCGGCTGGCTGGAAAGATGTGGCCCTGGCCCATTGCGAAGCTCTGGCAATCTATCAAGCTTCTTCTCTCGATTGGACCTATCTGAGCCCCGCCGCGATGATTGCTCCCGGTGAGCGGACTGGCAAGTTCCGGACCGGAACCGATGGTGTGCTTGCCGATGAAGAAGGTCTCAGCAACATTTCTGTTGAGGACTTCGCTATCGCGCTTGTGGACGAGATCGAAGCTCCCCGCTTCATTCGTCGTCAGTTTACCGTCGCTTACTAAGTTTGGTGCCATAAAACAAAGAGGCCGGTCAGCTTATTCTACATTTGAATAAGCTGACCGACCTCTTTGTTTTATGATCTTCTATGCCCTTTGCTGGAGGCGCATGGTTATTTCGCCTTTGGGACGAAGTGTGACCAGTGGCTCTGTTTTGATGGTTTGCCCTGGGATCAGGTGCATCTGCCACTTCTGAGTGAGCGTCGCAATAACCAGTGCGCCTTCCATCCAGGCAAAGGCTTCGCCGATGCACAGGCGCGGTCCGCCCCCAAAGGGGAAGAAGGCAAATTTAGGGCGTGTAGCGCGGGCTTCGGGGCTCCAGCGTTCAGGATCAAAGTGGAATGGATCGGGATACCAGCGTGGATCATGGTGTACTACATACTGGCTCATGACAATCAGCGAATCGATTGGGAGCGTATACTTGCCTACCTGATGAGGTGCGATCAGATTCCGCGCAATAATCCAGGCGGGTGGATAGAGTCGCAGTGCTTCGCTGAAGACCATCTCGGTGTATTTCAAATTCGGGACATCATCCGGCGTGGGTGTGCGACCAGCCAGGACGGTATCGAGTTCTTGATGAAGTTTGGCCTCAACCTCGGGGTGTTGTGCCAGCAGGTAGAAGGTCCATGACAGTGCGTTTGCTGTAGTCTCATGACCGGCCAGGAACAGCGTCATGACTTCGTCTCGAAGCTGCTCATCTGTCATACCGCTGCCATCACCTTCCTCATCGCGGGCCTGGAGGAGCATGGAGAGCAGGTCACCGTGATCCTCTCCACTCTTGCGCCGTTCTTCGATCAGGCGGTAGACAATGCTGTTAAGCTGGTCGCGCGCTTCGTTTCGCTGCTTCTTTTGCGGAAGCGGCAACTGTTTCAGGAGCTCTCTAAGGGGATTCAGGCGAGTGGCGTTATTCAGGCGCATCCAGGTAGTCAGGGCGCTACGAACCGTTTGTACATCATCTTCTACATCCGCCCCAAACATTGTTTGGCCCGCAATCATCAGAGTCAGGCCCATCATCTCTTCATGAATATCAAGCTCTTGCCCATCGTGCCAGCTTTCGCTTGTGCGTTGGGTATAGTCGATCATTGTCTGGCCGTAGGTGGCTATGCGCTGACGATGGAAGGCAGGCTGCATCAGGCGGCGTTGCCGTCGATGGAATTCATCTTCGCTGCGCAGGAGACCATTGCCAAGTAGCGCTGTCTGTGTCATGGTTTTGGGCTTGTGCACCTGCTGATGATGGACGACAAGGACATCGCGTATATCATCCGGCTGGCTGAGCAGGTAGAGATTCTGTTTCCCAGGTAGAATGTGTACGACATCTCCATAGGCCTGAGCCATCTCGCGGAGAGCCTTGAGTGGATTACGTCTGAAGCTGAACATAAAGCGCCCGCTCTCAGGAAAATGTGGGCCGGGAACGGTCGTAGACTCTGATGACTGTAGCGCCATGGGATGATTCGCGGCGTAGCACCCTGTCAATTGCACGATAGGACTCAGCGCCGCCGCTCCTTTCATCGTTTATGAATAATCACAACATTGTTCATGCCTGGATGCTGGAAATGTGCTCGGGCGCGATGTCTTTCAGGGCTGCAAGTATTAAAAAATGTTCATAATGCACGATGCGAACCCTTTAATCATATATTGACATGGTATAATCTTTTCGAGAGAATGTGTCATCAAAAAAGATAATTTGACCTTCAGGTTGCGGCTCATGAGCGTAGCCCGCGCAATAAACGTATTTGTTTCTGGTTGAGTTGGCTACTTGCTCTTTTAATAAAAGAATAGGGTGGTTCCCCTAATTTGTCAAGGCAGGGTAAGAGTATGGGTAAGACTGAAGCTACGAGAGCCAGTCACAGGGAAAAACCTCGGAAGACGCGCACATTGATCCTGGAGACTGCTCGTGAGCTGTTTAATGAGCAGGGGATATCAAAAGTCACCCTTGCCCACATTGGTGAGCACCTTGGGATCAGTGAGGGGAACGTCTGGTATCACTTTCATACAAAGCAGGATCTGGTCCTGGCGCTTTTTACGGAGCTTCAGATGCGGGTTGCTACGAATGTGCAACGTAACATTGAAGATCTTGGCCAGTTTCAACGCTTTGATGGTTTGCTGGAGCGTAGCTTTCGGACGACCTGGGAATATCGCTTTCTCTTTCGTGACCATATTAGCTGGGCTGTTTCCCAGCCCGAGATTCATGAGAAACTGATCGCGATTACTTCCAATGGCCGTTTCTTGATTGAAGAAGTCTTGAAACGCATGGTGCAACTACATTATCTGGAGATTCCACCTCGGGATATTCCTCGGCTGGCTATCAGTGTTTGGATTATTAATCGCTACTGGCTTGATTATTGTCAGTCCCGTACCCCCCAACAGCAGCTTATAGAAAGCGATATCCGAGAGGGCATCGAACAGGTTCGCTTCTTATTTCTTCCGTATTTAACCAGTTCTGCCCCTGGTGGACTTGTTTAAGCTCCAATGGTAAGCCATTCACTTCGCTGACTGAAGGCGTTTGAGAAGCCAGGAAGAACGTTGCCAGAAACGATCTAACCTGAAGCTTTCCAAAGCTGGCTGCTTAGAAAGCCTTCAGTAGGCGCGAGAGCGCCGTTGGGAAGTGTCTTTAAATAGCAAGCCATTTTGTTGTTTCTGGGCGTATAATGGATAACGACTGAATTAACTTGTAAGGGGTAGATACTATTTATGGATTACGACAAGCTGCGGGCAGAAAAGCTTGGAGGCGACGCACATCAGGCACCGCTACCAGGTGGACATAAAGCGGAGCCAGAAGATGCCATCTCCGGGTTCTCAAGTCGTTGGTTGGAGCGAGCCGATAGCGTTATTTATGCGATTGTGGGAGCTTCTTTCCTGGTGGGAGCACTTTGCGCTCTGGTCTATAGCTTCTGGACCTTTGGCACAGGCTTGAATAATGCTATCGGTGGATCTAGTACTGCTGGTGGCGTTGCCGACACAATTATTCAGTTTGTTTCGGATTTGTTGTTGGTGCTGATTATCATGGAGGTGCTCGGGACTGTTTTGCATTACCTCAAATCGCATGCCACCTCTTTGCGTCCCTTTCTCTTTATTGGCATCGTTTCTGCCACTCGAAGCATTCTCTCAATCGGTGCCCGCCTCTCTATCTCTGGGACTACGGATATCACAAAGGCCCAGAATGTGATTGAATTTCGAAATAGCATGATCGAGCTTGGCGTGAGCGCCGCAGTTGTATTAGCTCTGGGTATAACGATTAAGCTGCTTGGGAAGTTGATTGAAGAGGAGGCTCCTTGAGTCTGGATAGACTTCTCCTGCTTGCAATGTGAGATAAAACGCCTGCAAGGACGTATTTCTTCTTAGATTGGCACCTAAGAATAAGGAGAGTGCTTGTATGCGTTATGGTCGCCTCTTGCCTCTGATTCTCATGCTCATTTTTTCAGCGTGTAATTCAGAGGCACCTTCCTCAACGAGTTCTGTGAAGACTCCAGCTCCGACGGTTGTTTCAACGCCAATGGGTGCTCCAACCGTTACCCCCACTATGGCTATCGCACCTTCACGTGAGGTTCATTTCATGACCTCAGATCACATCCAGCTTGCTGGTCTGCTTTTTGGACATGGCAAGGTGGCAGTAATCTGTTCGCATGAATTGAGGACTACAAAGGCTATCTGGAGTTCAACGGATGTTGTGTCGCTGCTTGCTACGCGAGGATATATGGTCCTGGCTTACGATTTTAGAGGGAATGGAGATTCACAAGGATCATCTGATGTGAGCAACTTAAATGTTGATTTACAGGCTGCCGTTGCGTATATGCAAAAGCAGGGGGCAACGAAAATTATTTTGATGGGTTCCAGTATGGGTGGAACAGCGACCCTTCAGGTTGCATCCAGCAAATCCGTTGCTGCTATCGTCACTTTGTCTGCTCCCCTGGATTTTGGTTCGGGGGTTAGTGATAGCAATCTGAAAAATATCCAGGCTCCCAAATTGTTTGTCAACAGCAACGATGATCAATTTGCTGGTGATACCCAACATTCGTATGCTATCGTGAGCCAGCCAAAGGAGCTACATATGTATCCAGGCTCTGCCCATGGTACCTCAATCTTTCAAGGCCCTTATGGAGGCGACCTGACACGGCTGATTCTCTCATTTATTACGCACTATGTGCCTGCATGAAGGTACTTGAGTGATTCATCTCTTTCGTTGAAAGCAGGAGTATGGCTGATTATATTCCTTTGACAAATGGTGTTTCTCCGGACTGGCTTACAAGCGGGTTTAAGCCGTCCGGAGTTCTTGTAAAGAGGATGTTGTTGCGGTACCACCAAAGCAACTGGTTTGTAACGCAACATCATACGCGCCCTATCCCTGGGAGCGGTACCTGGAGTCAGGCTTGAAAACGTCTGTGTGAGGACTTGTAGCTCAGGGTAAGGATAGTGACCACTTGCCTTGAGCTACACATTTAGAGTGTTACTATGCGCACATCACTTATACGCAGGATGACTTGATCGCTATTGAATGCGATTGGGCCGAGTGAGATCGCCCTGGATTCCGCGCTACTGGCTGTTCCTACCTCAACACCATCGATGCGCAAACTGACCGCCCCATCTCTGATTTCTGCTCGATAGACACGCCAGCCTGGGCCAGGCTCATAATCTATTGGACTTCCTGTGCCGGGAGAGACATCACTGCCGGGGAGAAGGAAGGTGTTCGCCTGTGGATGATCCCCGTTTGGTCGGTTTTTTTCTCCCTTCAGGTCTGCAATCCCACATTGATAGCCATCTTTCTGTCCTGCCTGGGGCGTTGTAATCATAAAGAAGCCCCCGTTTTTCTGGGTCAACCCTACAATCTGGACACGCACCTCGACCGCGAAATTAAATGTGGTTGGCTGATAGGGAATTGTGAAGCTGCCAGTTCCGCTGGCGTCACTTTCAAGCTGACCCTGTGT